>CAZAOR010000259.1:0-3544 GCA_964486805.1 uncultured Sediminibacterium sp.
GTAAAATCAATATGACGTTCGGTTGGTGCATGGGTGTCAAAACAAACAGCGAGGTGGGTGGGCTTCTCCTTATTGATGAGGTCATAGAGGGTGTTAGTGAAGCCAAACTGTGCATTGGTGTTCCGTCCCGTGGAGGTAATACGGGGATTGCGGATCAGCGCATAATATGCCCGGTAAATCAGGGCCAGCGCATCTAGCAGGAATAGTTTTTTACCCATTGAGCTAAGTTAACGAAACCCTGGATGTGCTTCATAGAAAAAGCCCTATCGGGAGGGATAGGGCTTTTACATCGGAAGAGATATTTTATTTGATACCGTATTTGTACAGGTATTTTTCGTAGAGCTCTTTTTGTTTATTGTCGAGACTAACCTGCCGGCCCTGGATAAAGGCGGCTGAAACCTCGCTGCTGGTCATGTCGAGAATATCGCCATCACAGATCACAATATTGGCATCCTTCCCCGCTTCGATGCTGCCTGTTTTATCGGCAATGCCGAGTATTTTGGCGGCGTTCAGGGTGATGGCCTGTAAGGCTTCTTCCTTGGTTAATCCATAGGTTACGGCCGTCCCGGCGTTAAATGGCAGGTTCCGGTAGCGACTTTCTTCATGGGTATCATTCAAAGCGTATAAAACCCCCGCCTTTTGGAGCGCAGCCGGTGTTTTGTACGGCTGGTCTACATCGTCGTCTTCCATAGCGGGAAGCGCATGCTCTGGACCCAGAATAACCGCAATATTATTCTTTTTAAGCAGGTCAGCTATCTGAAAACTTTCGCTGCCACCTACAATCACCACATCAAATCCAAACTCTTTGGCAAAATCAATGGCTACCAGCATTTGTTTCACCTGGTCGGCATGTACAAATAGTTTTTGTTGTCTGCTGAACAAGCCTTTCACGGCCTCAAATTTCAGGTTGGTATGCGCATGTGTTGGCTCCTGCAGATAAGCTTTGGCCTGGTTGAAAAAATCTTTGATCTCCTGTACTTTGTCCAAAGCTATTTTGGCCGGGTCTTCCTGCTGGGCACCGCCACCAAAGCGGCCACCACCGCCACCGCCACCAAAACGGCGACCGAAGCGGGCAATGAAACTGGGCATATTGATATGAATGCCGGCATCTTTTTTATAGGTGGCATCCTCCCAGTTCCAGGCATCAAACTGAACCACCGAAGAGGTTCCGCTGATCGTGCCGCCTTCGGGAACAATACTGGCCAGCAAAATGCCGTTTGCCTTGAGCAGGTTGATAAACTTGGAGTCTGTGTTGTAAGCGACAATGGAACGGATATCGGGATTGAAATCACCAAGTTCCCGGTAATCGTTGCTCCCCCTTACACCACTGGCAATCTCTTTCAGGCCAATATCTGTAGCAGGCAGAATCAAGCCAGGATAAACCTGCTTACCCTTGGCATCAATGATTCTGGCACCGGATGGCGCAGTAGCACTGGCGCTTACGGCAACGATCTTGTCATCGTTAACCTCAATCGTGGCATTATCCAGTACCTGTCCATTACCCACATGGACAGTTCCATGTACGATATAAAAACGGCCTTTGTTTGCTTTAGCCGGGTACACGGTTTCCTGGGCACGGCCCGAAGCCGATAACAAGAGAAATATACTAAGTGAATAAAATATCTTTTTCATGGTTCTGGTGCATTTATTGGTTAATGGTATCGTCCACATCGATGGTGATTATTCCATCATGGTGTTCATGATCACCGCAGCTCATTAAGATTTGATAGCTTGGTTCTGCCGGACGGGTTGGAACGCCGCTTCTTTTTTCTCCCTGCAGTTTGTTGATTAATCGGGTTCTTTCTGCTGCGATTTTCTTACGCTGCTCCAGGTCCTGCTGCCGGTCGAAATAAACAATGCCATCCACAATGGTTTTGTCGGCTTTTGCGTAGATGCTTAGCGGATTGGCTGTCCAGATTACCAGGTCTGCATCTTTTCCGGCTTTGATACTGCCTACCCGATTATCCACATGCAGCGCTTTTGCCGGGTTCAGTGTTACCATTTTTAATGCATCTTCTTCCGGCACACCGCCATATTTTACGGTTTTGGCGGCCTCCTGGTTCAGGCGGCGAGCCATTTCCGCATCATCAGAGTTGATACAAACATTCAGGCCCATTTTATACATGACCGCTGCGTTGTATGCCATGGCATCCTGCACTTCCATTTTGTAACCCCACCAGTCAGAAAAGGTAGAAGCATTGGAACCATGTGCTTTCATCTTGTCGGCAACCTTATATCCTTCCAGGATATGGGTAAATGTGTTGAAGCGGAAACCATATTTTTCTGCCACACGCATGGCGGCCGTGATCTCACTCTGCACATACGAGTGACAAGTTATAAAGCGTTTGTGGTTCATAATCTCCACCAGCGCATCTAATTCCAGGTCCCGGCGTGTATGTTCGGGATCTGATTTCATCGCTTTTTCATAATCAGAAGCCCGGGCAAATGCGTCATTCATCACTTCGTCAACTCCCATACGGGTATCGGGGAATCGGTTATTGTTATTGGAGGTTGTGCGTTTCACGTTTTCACCCAGGGCGAACTTGATAAAGGGATCAGCACCCTTAAACTTCAATCCCTCATCATCTGCACCCCAGCGCAGCTTGATTAGTTGTGTTTGACCGCCGATGGTATTGGCAGAACCATGCAGGATATGTGAGGTTGTAACGCCACCGCTCAACTGCCGGTATATACTGATATCCTCTGGGTTGAGGTTGTCGCCGATGCGCACTTCAGATGTAACAGACTGTCCACCCTCATTGATGGAAGCGGCTGCAATATGCGAATGCTCGTCAATGATACCGGGCGTAACATGTTTTCCAGTAGCATCAATGATTCGGGCCGAAGCATCACTGAGGTTCTTACCAACCTTTACAATTTTTCCGTCCTTCACCAAAACATCTGCGTCCTCCAGTTTGCCTTCTTTTTCATTGGTCCAAACTGTGGCGTGTTTGATGAGGAGATTTTCGGCTTTGGGCATTTCCTCCCAGCCGTAGCCATCGAAGGGATAAGTTACCTTACCCAGGCGCACAGGAGGCGTTCTTCTTTTACGTGCAGAATCTTCCGAGAGCTCTTTGGTAAATGTGGCCGTCCAGGTTAGAGGCTGTCCCGACAGGTCTTCTCCAAAGCCATTCCAGGAACTGCCATTGGCTATGCCACTCAGGCGTATCTGGGGACCTGCCGGAGCGCCGCCGCCTCTTGCGCCAAAACCACCACCGCCAAACCCTTGTCCCCCGCCATTTGCACGGCGAGGTGGTGTAGTGGAGAAACTGAGTTTAACTTGTTTGCCATCATAGCTGAACTTGCCGGTGAGAGTATCTTTTCCAATCACGGAAGCCGTGCTGTTGCTTTTCACCTCTAATTCATACGTAACAGGATCTCCTGCGCCGGAAAGTACCAGGGTATATCCGCCACGTGCGCTGTTCCAGGCATCTTCTTTTACGGGATATTTGTTACCCCCCACCCAGTTTTCAATAATCACGCTATTGGCATCAAAAACAGGTTCCGTGGTGATCAGGAAGTTTGCCAGCTTACCGGTTTCCAG
>CAZAOR010000260.1:0-3723 GCA_964486805.1 uncultured Sediminibacterium sp.
GCCACGCCGGTACTGTAATAAAACCACATCAGGAATAAGCCGGGCCAGGTAAGGAAATTCACCAGGGCCAGGCGTTTCATTTGTACAGGCATCTGAATAATAGAAGCAGTAATTTCTTTCACACCGCCCAAAATACCTTTGTTGGAAGCCTGGAGTTTCTTACGCCAGTCGGGATCAGAAGGGGGATATTCCTTGCTGCGGAAAACAGTATAGAGCACGGAAACCAGGAAAACAGCACCGCCGATATAAAAGGAGAGCATGATATTTTGCGGAATGGCACCACCTGTTTTATCACGGGATACACCGAACCATTCTACCAGTTTTTGCGGCAGATAGCCTGCCACAAACGAAGCCAGCCCGATAAACATACTCTGCATGGCGAAACCAAAGGAGCGCTGTTTTTCATTCAGGTTATCCGCCACAAATGCGCGGAATGGTTCCATACTGATATTGATGCAGGAATCCAGTATCCAAAGAGTACCTGCTGCCATCCAGACGGCCGAGGCATTGGGCATGATAAACAAGGCAAGGGAACTGAGGATAGCACCCACCAGGAAATAGGGGCGGCGTCTGCCAAGCCTGGGATGCCAGGTTCGGTCGCTCATATATCCGATCACCGGCTGCACCAGCAAACCGGTCATGGGTGCAGCGAGCCATAGTCCGGGAATCTGTTCCGGAGAAGCACCCAGGTACTCGTAAATGGCACTCATATTCCCCATCTGCAGGCTCCAGCCGAATTGTATCCCGAAAAAGCCGAAACACATATTCCAGATCTGCCAGAAACCAAGACGGGGTTTTTCGCCCATATAAGAACTTGACATAGCAATCAATTAATCATTGTAAGATAACGATAAACGGGTTATCAATGATAACCCGTTTAATCTTCCAGTGATACAGGAGTATTTTGTCAGGACAGCACAAAGCCATCTGGTATGACAGCCTGTTTTTTCACCACAACAATCCCATCCTTGATCGTATACAGGGCATGGTCGGTATTGGCCAGGTGTTTGCCGCCATTGATCCGCACATCATTGCCAATCCGGCAGTTTTTATCAATGATCGCATCTTTAATGTAGCAGCGCTCACCGATGCCGATTTTAGGCAGCCCCTTGGCATTGTTACGCTCCATTTCCTCAATCGTTTCATAATAATCGTTACCCATGATATAGGAGTTCACAATAGTGGTGCCATGGCCTATGCGGGCACGGATGCCGACCACACACTGTTCAATGCGGCTGGCATGTATGATAGACCCTTCGGCAATAATGGTTTTCTCGAGGGTTGTACCGCTGATCTTGGCTGGCGGCAGCATACGGGCGCGGCTATAAACGGTTTTGGTATTATCAAAAAGATTGAAGGGCGGTATCTCCTGCGTCAGTGCCAGGTTGGCTTCAAAAAAGGAATAAATATTTCCGATATCGGTCCAATAGCCATCATACTGGAAGCTGGCCACCGTATAATGTGCAATTGAATCCGGGATAATTTCCTTGCCAAAATCGGTTGCGCCCGGGTGTTTCTCGTTGAGTAACTCATATAACACATCCCTGCTGAAGATATAAATACCCATAGAAGCCAGGTAATGACGACCCTGTTGCTGCATTTCGGGCCCTGTATCACTTACCCACTCCGGCAGCAGTTCTTTCTTAGGCTTCTCGATAAAGGAAGATATACAACTGTTTTCATCCGTTTTCAGGATACCGAATTCCGGCGCATCCCGGGCATCTACCGGGATAGTAGCAATGGAAATAGCCGCTTGCTTCGCAATATGTGCTTCCATCATTTCCCCAAAGTCCATCTGGTATAGCTGATCTCCGCTCAGTATCAGGATGTAGTCAAAATCCAGGTTGGAAATATGGCGGAGCGATTGGCGAACCGCATCCGCAGTTCCCTGGAACCAACCCTGGTTATCGGGGGTTTGTTCGGCGGCCAGGATATCCACAAAGCCGGTACTGAAAGCGCTGAAATGATAGGTGTTCTTGATATGTTTGTTCAGGGAAGCGGAATTGAACTGGGTGAGCACAAACATGCGGTTGATATTACTGTTGATACAGTTACTGATCGGAATATCCACCAACCGGTATTTACCGGCTATCGGTACGGCAGGTTTTGACCGGCTGGCAGTAAGGGGATATAAACGGCTGCCGGCACCACCGCCCAGAATCACGGCTATCACTTGCTTGGAAATACTATTCATATGGAGCATTTTTATATAATGATTGTTCTCAGTACAAGCCCTGGTACAACTGGGTATATGCTTCAACCGTATTCTCCCAGCTATGATCTATCTGCATCATGTGGCTGCGCATCTTTGCCATCTGAGCATTGTCGGCATATACTGATAAAGCCCGGCCGATGGAATAATCCAGGTCCCAGACACTGGCATGATTGAAGCGGATACCGAATCCATCCGGATCACCCATATCGGTTACGGTATCTTTCAGGCCGCCGGTACTGCGTACCAGGGGCATGGTGCCATAACGCATGGCATACATCTGATTGAGCCCACAAGGTTCAACCCTGCTCGGCATCAGCAGGAAATCAGCCCCTGCATACATCTGGTGACTAAGTTTTTCATCATAGCCGATCACGGCATGAAAACTGCCGCGATAAGGCTCTACCATCTGCTGCAACTCCCATTCTACCTGTGTCTCTCCACTTCCCAATACCAGGAAATTAGCGGCATTGCCGGTATGATAAAGGGAGGACCGAATCGCATCCGGCAAAATATCCGCAGCTTTCTCACCCACAAGCCTGCCGATGAAAATAAACAAAGGTTTGTTAGGATCCAGGCCGAAGCGATTGCACAAAGCTGTCTTATTAGCCTGCTTGCCTGCGGTCAGATTAGTCAGATCAAAATGATCGGTCAGGTATTTATCAGTTGCCGGATCCCATACTTCAGTATCGATACCATTGAGGATGCCGGTGCATTTGCCTTTTTCATACTCGAATAACATTTCCAGGCCGTTGGAGTTATACCGGAGCTCTTCCATATAGCTCCTGCTGACGGTAGTGACTTTATTCGCGCATTTGACGGCTGATGCGAGTGGGTTGATATTTTCCGCCCATTCCAGCATACCGCGCTTCCAGAGATCCCAGCGGGGTATATACCGGCTTTTACCCCAGTCCATCCATCCCTGGTACTGGGCATTGTGTATGGTAAACACAGTGGGAACTGACCGGAGTGACAGATAGTCATAACAATACTGCATCATGAAAGGGATCAGGCCGGTATGGTGGTCGTGACAGTGCACGATATCGGGTTGATGTTCCCAGTGCCGCATCCAATTGACAACCGCTATTTGAAAAGCAGTGAATCTTTCCGAGTCATCGTCATACCCGTAAATCTTGTTGCGGTCAAGCAATCCATTGATATCAACCAGGAACAGATCGAATCCCAGTTTATTGGTAGGTTCCTTGATGATCGTATAATCAAAAAACCAGTTGCCGAGGTTGGCGGAGCCTTTGAAATCAACGGTCCAGTCGTTATCGTATAGGAATTTTGTCCGGTACATGGGCATGACCACTTTGGCGATATGGCCTGCTGCTGTCTGGTATTTGGGAAGGGCACCAACCACATCGCCCAGTCCACCTGCTTTTGCCACGGGGTAACACTCAGCGCTGACATGAATTATCTCCATCCCCTCTCTTTTAGGTTTTGCTTTGAAGTTAATAACTTAAATCTATCTGCCAAATTCTGTTTTAAAATTTTCCGCTTGTTAATTT
>CAZAOR010000261.1:0-3783 GCA_964486805.1 uncultured Sediminibacterium sp.
AGAAATGCCACTACTAAAAGTATTTTATTTTAAAGAATAACGATCAACATAAAGCAATGGCTGAAAAAATTTACTGGAAAGGGATAGAAGAAAAGGAACAGTTAGAAGGTTTCCGTCAGTTAGCTGACAGAGAGTTCAGCGAAGATCTTCCTGTTTTGGGCTCTATTACCGAACCGATTTCCACAGGAAATTCGAACAGAAGAGATTTCCTTAAAATGTTAGGTTTCAGCGTAACTGCCGCCGCTATAGCAGCAAGTTGCGAAATGCCTGTGCGTAAATCAATTCCATACGTTTGGAGACCTGAAGAAATTGCTCCTGGTATTGCTAACTTTTATGCTACAACCTGCTACCAGGGAGGCGATTACTGTGCTGTTTTAGTAAAAACACGCGAAGGCCGCCCTATTAAAGTTGAGGGCCGTAATGTAAAGAATGCCCGTATTACCAAAGGCGGTACCAATGCCCGTGTTCAGGCTTCGGTACTTAGTTTATACGATGGCGCACGTTATAAAAACCCACGCAGAGGCAAAGAAAATATTACCTGGGAAGTTGCCGATAAAGAAATAGGTGAAAAATTAAAAGCTGCTGCCGCTGCCGGTAAAGTGGTTTTATTCTCATCATCAGTTATTTCGCCATCAACCAAAGCTGTAATTGAAGATTTCGGTAAATCGCTGGGCGAGGGCAAATTCGAGCACCTGGTATACGATGGTATTTCGTACTCGGGTATGCTTGATGCCAATGAAAAATCGTTCGGTAAACGCCTGATTCCTTCATACAACTTCACCAAGGCTAAATTAATTGTTGGCATAGGCGCCGACTTTTTAGGCACCTGGTTATCGCCGGTTGAATTTGCTGCCGATTACGCTATTAACAGGAGAGTATCGGAAGACAAAAAAGAAATGAGCCGCCATATTCATATCGAGTCGGTTCCTACAATTACCGGTTATAAATCAGATACCCGCATTTCGGTTAAACCTTCGGAAGAACTGAATGCAGTGGTTGACCTTTACAACGTAATTGTAACTGGCGGCTCGGCTAAAAACGAAAAAATAGGTAAGGCTGCAAAAGAACTTTTAGATGCCAAAGGCTCATCATTAGTTGTATGCGGTTCAAACGATACCAATGTGCAGTTACTGGTTAATGCAATCAATAATGCATTAGGTAACTATGGCACTACCATTACCTGGGATCGTCCATACAATACCAAGCAGGGTTCTGATAAAGCAATAACTTCTTTGGTTGAAGGCCTTAATGCAGGCACTACCAAAGCAGTATTATTTTACGAATCGAACCCGCTGTCTACCTCGCCTGTTAAAGGCCTGGCCGATGCATTAAAGAAAGCCGATTTAACAGTATCGTTTGCTAACCGCCAGGACGAAACAGCCATGGCCAGCAATTATGTAACCCCTGATAACCACTGGTTAGAAAGCTGGAACGATGCTGAAGCTAAAGCAGGCATATTTGGTACTGCACAACCCACTATTACAAGATTA
Source organism: uncultured Sediminibacterium sp. (assembly GCA_964486805.1). Taxonomy (GTDB): domain Bacteria; phylum Bacteroidota; class Bacteroidia; order Chitinophagales; family Chitinophagaceae; genus Sediminibacterium. Next base: position 1,491 of record CAZAOR010000261.1, read on the forward strand.
TTTGATACCCGCCAGTTTCAGGATACACTGTTGAAATGGGCAGGTAAAGAAGGTTCATACTACGATTACATTCAAAAATACTGGGAATCGAACATTTACGGCAAAGCCGGATATGCAGGCGCTTTTTGGGCATTTTGGGATACTACCGTAGCCGATGGCGAAATTGAAATACCAGCTACCGGCTCGGCAACATATAACAACGCAGGTGCAGCCGAAGCATTAAGCAGCGTAAGCGCAAGCGCAGCCGATTTAGGTTCGAGCCAGCAACAGGTTAAATTTTACGAATCAATCGCCATTGGCGATGGTTACTGGGCCGATAACCCGTGGTTACAGGAATTACCCGATCCGGTATCGAAAATTACCTGGGATAACTACATTGTAGTAGGCCCGCAATGGCTGGTTAAAAACGGCTATAACTACGATGGCGATTTTAAAGAAAAGAAATATTACATAGGCAAACTTACTGTTAACGGCGAATCAATCGAATTACCTGTAGTTGGCGTACCAGGCACCCCTGAAGGCACTTTAGGTGTTGCATTAGGATACGGAAGACAAGGTATAGCCAACGAAGAGATGAGAAACGGTAAGGCTGCATTCCAGTTTTTGGTTAACAAAGACGGAAACTTTGTTAATGTAACCAAAGCTACTATCAGCAAGGTTGACAGAACCGAGCAACTGGCTATTACCCAAACACACTTTAACATTACCCTGCGTGATTTAGGTGGTGTTGAAACCCGCAAAACTGTAAAGGAAACTACCTTACACGAATACAAAAAAGCATCTAATGCCGGTAACGAAGACCGCAAACAGATACTTGAGGAAATGGTAACCCTGTACGACAAGCACGAATATCCCGGCCCGCACTGGACTATGGTTGTTGACCTTAACACCTGTATAGGCTGCGGAGCATGCGTAGTGGCTTGTAACGCCGAAAATAACGTGCCTGTAGTTGGTAAAGACCAGGTGCGCAGAAGCCGCGAAATGCACTGGATGCGTATTGACCGGTACTATACCGGTACGGTTGATAACCCGGATGTTGTTTTCCAGCCGCTGATGTGCCAGCACTGCGATAACGCACCTTGCGAAAACGTTTGTCCTGTTGCCGCTACCAACCACAGCAGCGAAGGCTTAAACCAAATGGCTTACAACCGTTGTATTGGTACCCGTTACTGCGCTAATAACTGCCCTTATAAAGTAAGAAGGTTCAACTGGTACGATTACCAGCAGGCCGATTCGTTCGATAAGAAATGGGGTACTGATAATAACCGCCCTTTAAGCGAAACCACGCTTTCAATGCACGAGCCGCTTACAAGAATGGTGCTGAACCCTGATGTAACAGTACGTTCGAGAGGTGTAATGGAAAAATGCTCGTTCTGCGTGCAGCGTTTACAACTTGGCAAATTACAGGCTAAGAGAGATAACCGGGTATTAACCGGCCTGGTGCTTGATGAGCAAGGCCTTGTTAAAGAATACGGCGATATACACACCGCTTGCCAGACTGCCTGCCCAACCAATGCAATAACATTTGGCGACAGAAACAATAAGGATAGCGAAGTAAGCAAGAAGTTTAAGGATGAGCGTGCTTTTGGTGTAATTGAAGAAATACACACTATGCCAAACGTGCTATACCTTACACAGGTTAGAAACCGTGAAGAAGAGAAGGTTTATGAAGTAATAGATTACTATCACCAAAAAGCATAAAAATATATTATAAGAGTATGAAGTATTGAGTATAAAGACTTGATGCGGTAATGATGAAAAGGTTTTTTTAATCTTTATACCTGGTACTAATTACTGAATACTAATTTTTAAACTGATTAATTTTTAGAAATGCACGCATACGAATCGGAATTCCGGGAACCTCTCATCAATGGGTTAGATAAAAACTACACCAAGATAACTGACGACCTGGTGGCGCCCACCGAAAGGATTACCCCAATGTGGATTATAGCCACCTTGATTACCGGGGCTGGGGCATGTTTTTTTGTGTTCTGCTTAACCTGGACAGTTTGGTTTGGTATCGGAACCTGGGGGTTAAATAAAACAATAGGCTGGGCCTGGGATATTACCAATTTCGTTTGGTGGATCGGTATCGGCCACGCCGGAACCCTGATTTCGGCCATCCTTTTGTTATTCCGTCAGCGTTTCAGAACCGGTATTAACCGTGCTGCTGAGGCCATGACCATTTTTGCCGTTATCTGTGCGGGTATGTTCCCCGTGTTTCACATGGGCCGTGTATGGGATGCTCCTTTCATTTTTCCTATACCAAACACCCGTGGCCCGGTTTGGGTTA
>CAZAOR010000262.1:0-7320 GCA_964486805.1 uncultured Sediminibacterium sp.
TGCCGGGTGCCACCATTATAGCTAAAGGTCAACCTGCTCGAGCTGGAATATTTCCATCCTAAACTAAGAGAAGGAAAAATATTATAAAATATCCGGTTATTAGTAGAGTTTGTGAAGATATCCGTTTGCTTCAGGCTTACCCCCTGCAGTGCAAGTCCAATTCTCCCTGTTATTTGCTTTTGATTATCAAAATTTATTACCCAACCCCCTTGATTTGATGTGTTAATAAATTTATAATGATTACTGTACAACAAATTCAATGAATCATATTTCCCATTCCGATTTTCATAGGATCGAATATCCTGATCAGAATTTGACGTATTAAAAGCATAATTAACATTCACCGATAGCTTTTTACTAATGGGGGTTACATAGCTCACCAAGGCTTCAGCTGTAATCGACTGATTGGAATTTGTTTTTTTCTGGTCTACTATTTCCTGGCCTGTTATGCTTCCCGCATAATAATACTCAGTCTTATTATACAAGTAATCTTCAGTCGTATAATTATTTTTTTTGATTTCAGCTCCGACAGTCAGAAAACGATTACCAGACTTATTAAACTGACGCTTCAGGTAAAGCTCAGCATCGGCAGTATTATTGTCACCAAATGAATTATCAGTCCTGTGGCTCTTATTGATATAAGTAAAATTGTCATTACCCAAAGTTGCTCCGTCTACTATCGCGCTATTGGTATTTTTTCCATTGGTCAGTTTTGCAGCTACGGTAAGGGTTGTCAGTGAATCCAAATTGAATATGTTTTTACTGTTTAGTCTTTCCTGCCACGAACTCATTTTTGTACCACTTCGCTGGTTTGTATAATAAACTGTATCAGGCAAGATATATTTGTTTTCTGTATACTTGTTACCAATAATATTCAGGTGAGTGTATCCGAAGTTATTGGCTGTACTGCTTCTTAACAATCCGAATTTCTTGTTAAACATAGCTGCACCCTGGATGCTTTCAGGTATACCTTCTCCAGATCCATCATTGGTACCAAAATTATCATCGCCATAAGTACTCACCGGGCCATGCCCACCCGTTCTGTCCGCAACAATCAGGGCACCGGTTTGCAGGGTGCTTGTAAAGCGGGAAATAGTCGCCTTACCCTGGTAATATTTATTCAAATCCGAACTGCCCGCCACTTCGCCAAAGTATCCCTTCTTGGCATCTTCCTTCAATACCAGATTAATTGTTTTCTGTTTTACACCGTCATTAATACCTGTTATGGCAGCCTGATCGCTTTTCTTATCATATAATTGTACCTTGGCAATATCACTTTTATTCAAATTCCTGGTAGCGATTGTTGGATCATTACCGAAAAATTCTTCCCCATCCACCAACACATTCTCCACGCGCTCACCATCTGCTGTTATTCTTCCCTTTGCATCCACTGACATACCCGGCAAAACCCGTAACATATCTTCGACCGTAGCCCCGGGCCGCAGATGAAAACTGTCTGCTAAGAATTCGGTTGTATCCCCTTTGATCCTTATGGGCATCATCGTTTGGTGCACAACAACTTCTTCCAGTAAATGTGCCCGGGTCATCATATAAACAGCTACTTGTACAAGTGATTGATCGCCAATCCTGATGGAATCTATCCAGGTCAAATATCCCGGGTAATTAACGACCAGCATATAGATGCCGCGAGCTAATCCCGAAATGGTAAAAACACCTTTATGGGCTGCCCGGGTAAATGCCACAAGCGATGAATCTTCCGTTCTCTTCAAATAAACAACCGCATTATCAAGATCTGTATGGCCTAAGGTATCACTGACCGTTCCTTTCAAAACAACCTCCTGCGAAAACCCCATAAGGTGAAAAAAGAAAGAAAGTAAAACAAAAGCAATCAGTTTCTTCATGAAGCGGCAGGATATTTGAAACCAGGCTGACCAACAATATTTCGTGTATAAGATAATGATTTTTTATACTACGTGATAAATTCCCTCTTGATTTTAACAGTTTTGAAGATGCTGATCGACAGGGCAGTATCTATAATGTCGCAAAGCTGCTTTCAGATTCCCACTCCCGGCTACAGGGTATAAATTGCAGAATTAAGCCTGCTGTATTATGATAAACCGGGTAAAAGGCGTACTGGGAAGCTTAAAAAAGTAACGCTACCGATACCTGCCACTGGCCCTGGGATTGGGCCGCCAGACTTACCGGACAATCCAGGAAAACCTGTTCTGGGCTTTCGCCTATAATATTGTCGCCATTCCTGTTGCTGCATTTGGATTCCTGAGCCCGACATTCGGGGCACTGGTAATGGGCCTGAGTGATGTGGTGCTGGCAGTGAATTCGGTAAGACTGAATTTCAAAAAGGTAAGCTGATCGGCAGACGGCTTTCCCTTTCTCCCATGAAGCGAAAGATAGAGGATTTGAATTTTCCGGATTCCATCTACAGTGTATTTTTACGGGTCATTATTTTCCCACCCACCCTGAAATAACCGCTAATATTGTGGCATGACACCGGCTGCGGAAGCATTATCGCTTTTACGAAAATATTGGGGCCACGAGGAGTTCCGGCCGCTACAGGAAGCAATCATCCTGTCTGCAGTGTCCGGAAAAGATACCCTGGCCTTGTTACCCACCGGTGGCGGTAAATCGGTTTGTTTTCAGATACCGGCACTGATGCGGGGCGGACTTTGCCTTGTTATCAGTCCGCTGATCGCACTGATGCGTGACCAGGTAGATCATCTTTCAGAAAAAAATATATCCGCTGCAGCCTTGCACAGCGGACTGGAACAGTCGGAAATCACGGCACTCCTGGATCAGGCGGTTGCAGGAGATTTCAGCCTACTGTATGTATCGCCTGAACGGCTCGAAAGCCGGCTTTTCCAGGACTATCTTGCCGACTTGCCGGTTAGCTTATTGGTTGTGGATGAAGCACACTGCGTATCACAATGGGGATATGATTTCCGCCCATCCTACCTTCGCATTGCAGCAATAAGAAACCGTCTGGCTGATGTTCCGCTGATGGCACTAACGGCTTCTGCCACCCGTCGGGTACAGGAGGATATCATTCACCGCTTACAGATGCGCTCCCCGCAGGTGTTCCGGCAATCATTTGAACGGAAAAATCTTTCCTATAACTGCTATATATGTGACAGCAAAATGGCCCGTTTCCATGCTTTACTGAAAAAACTGGAAGGCAGTGCGCTGGTATATTGCAGTACCCGCAAACAAACCAAACAATTGGCCGAAGTTTTACAACTGCAGGGCATTTCTGCTACAGATTACCATGCCGGCATGCCACCGGAACTGCGTGCACAAAAACAAAACGACTGGATACAGAACCGCGTCCGTGTCATGGTATGTACCAATGCTTTTGGCATGGGCATTGACAAACCGGATGTGCGGACCGTGATCCATTACGATTCCCCGGATTGCCTGGAAAACTATTACCAGGAAGCCGGCAGGGCTGGCCGGGATGGTAAACCCGCCACGGCAATCTTATTGTATCAGGCAGAAGACATCAACAACCTGCTGAAGCTGCCAGCAACAAGGTTTCCACCCATCCCATTGCTGAAACAGGTATACCAGTCACTGGCCGATTTTTTACAGGTGCCTGTGGGCATGGGAGAAGGTCGTTCTTTTGATTTTGACCTGGGTCTGTTTGCTAAAAATTTCCAGCTTGACATACGCACGGCGGTCAATGCGCTGAAGATTCTGGAACAGGAAGGCCACATCAGTTTTTCAGAATCCGTATTCCTGCCTTCCAGGGTGCAGTTCCTGCCCGAACGTGACCGGCTCGAAGCATTTGAGCAAGCCTATCCCGCTTATAGCTGGCTGATCCGCGTACTCCTGCGTACTTATGCAGGTATCTGGGACCTGCCGGTAACCGTATATGAAAAACAACTGGCCCGCTTATGCCGAAGCAATGAAGCTGCTGTCCGGCAGCAATTGGAAGCCTTGCAGGCAAACGGTATCATTCAATATACCCCGCAAAGCAGTACCCCCCAGATCCTGTACCGCCTGAACCGGGCATCCGCCTCTTACCTGCATATCCGGCAGGATGCATATCTCGAAAAAAAGAAATGGTACGGGGAAAGAATAAAAGCCATGCACCAATATATTCTCGACAAAAAAAATTGTCGCAGTAAACTGCTGTCTGCCTATTTCGGAGAAACCTTGCAAGCGGATTGCGGCCAATGCGACAATTGCCAGAATAAGCGGCAACAGCCATTACCCCGGCAGGAGTTTACTGCTATCCTGCAGGCCATCGAGGCAGGATCAAAGCAAGGCTGGCATGTACAGGAACTGGCTGATAAGCTTACCCATTGGCACAAAGACCAGGTGCAGGCCGTGCTTGATTTCCTGATCAGTGAAGATGTATTGGCAATTGATGAAAAAGGGCGGCTGCAAATGAAATGACCGGCAGCAGACCATCTAAAAATCTTCCTCTCTTTCCAGCATCAGGATAGCCCCCTGTGGGACAATAAAATATTTCTCCTTTTCATAGATCACTTCCGTAGCGCCACTGACCAGGAAAATAGCCAGGTCGCCTTCCCTTGCCTGCAAGGGCAGGTATTTCACCTGGTCCTCTTCCGTTTTCCAGGGCTCATTTTCAACGGGGAGCGGAATAGCATAACCCGGTCCGGTTTTAATCACATATCCCTGCTGCACTTTTTCTTTTTCCTGCACACCCGGAGGCAGGTATAACCCACTCGCTGTTTGTTCATCCGGCTTGGAAGGGCGTATCAGAACGCGGTCGCCGATGACGATCAGTTTCTTCAGTTTGTTGTCAGGAGTCAGTAACATGGCACAAAGTTATTAAAGTAGAAAACACCAAATGCAAGTGCGAAGTTAGAAGTTCAAAGTACGAAGTACAAAGCGGATATCCGGGTCGGCAATCGTGGTTTTCCCTCCCCGGCCGATACAGGGATTCCGGGAAAAATTCCTTAACTTTTATACAACAAATCCTTTGTTTTTAACAAAAGATTGCTGCAAGGGCCTGTGAATTGGGATTGTTTTACCTTTATTTCACGTTAAATAATCGGACTAATGGAAGACAAAAAGACAAAAATCCTGCTATGCGAGGACGATACCAACCTGGGCATGGTACTGAAAAATTACCTGGAGCTGAATGATTATGATGTTACCCTGGAAAGAGATGGCCGACTGGGACTCGCAGCTTTTCAAAGAGAGAAATTTGATATCTGCCTCCTGGATGTGATGATGCCGAATATGGATGGATTTACACTGGCAGAAGAAATACGGGACGTTGACCCGGATATCCCCCTGTTTTTCCTCAGTGCCAAAACCATGAAGGAAGATATCATCCAGGGATATAAGCTTGGTGCAGATGATTATATCACCAAACCATTCGACAGTGAAGTGCTGTTGATGAAGATAAAAGCGATCCTCAAACGCAATGAGGAAGAGAACAAAATCAATGAGCACATCGAGTTTGATTTGGGCAAATACCATTTCAATCCCAAACTGCGGGAACTCCGGCACGATGATATCACCCAGACACTGTCGCCCAAAGAAAATGAGTTGCTGAAGATGTTAGCGGAACACAAGAATGACCTGTTGCCGCGGGAAAGGGCATTGAAAAAAATATGGGGCAGTGATACTTATTTTAACGGCCGCAGCATGGATGTGTATATTGCCAAACTCCGGAAGTACCTGAAAGAAGACAGTAATATAGAAATTGTGAATATTCACGGTAACGGGTTCCGGCTGGTAGCTCCCTGAGCCGGATTTACTGACCGTTTTGCAAGCACCCCGGCAGCCGGGGTGTTTTTGTTTTATGGCATCTGCTGGAATAAATCCCTTTGCTGGCCCGGGAACTGCTGTCCCAGGTGTGCATAGGCTTTGGCGGTAGCCTCCCTGCCGCGTGGCGTACGTTGCAGAAAACCCTCCTGTATCAGGAACGGCTCATATACTTCTTCAATAGTACCCGGCTCCTCGCCCACAGCCGTGGCAATGGTACCGATTCCTACGGGGCCGCCCTTGAATTTACCGATGATGGCCAGGAGAATACGGTTATCCATTTCATCCAATCCATGCTCATCTACCTGCAAAGCTTTTAATGCATGCTGTGTGATCCCGATATCAATTGCACCGTCATTCAGCACCTGTGCAAAATCACGCACCCGCCTTAATAAGCCATTCGCTATCCGGGGCGTGCCCCGGCTCCGCCCGGCTATTTCTGACGCAGCTTCTTTGGAAATGCCAACCTGTAAAATTGCGGCGCTGCGCTGTATGATCTTTTCCAGTACTTCCGCCGTGTAATATTCCAGCCGGGATTTAATACCGAATCGTGACAGCAGTGGGGCTGTCAGGAGACCACTGCGGGTGGTGGCGCCCACCAGGGTAAAGGGATTCAGGTTGATCTGGATACTACGGGCATTGGGACCGGAATCAATCATGATATCAATCCTGAAATCCTCCATGGCCGCATACAGGTACTCTTCCACGACCGTACTCAGGCGGTGTATTTCATCAATAAACAAAACATCATTCGGTTGCAAACTGGTCAATAAACCTGCCAGGTCACCCGGCTTTTCAATTACCGGGCCGGAAGTTTCTTTGATCTGCACCCCCAATTCATTGGCAACGATCCGGCTAAGCGTGGTTTTACCCAGTCCGGGCGGGCCATGAAAAAGGATATGATCCAGCGCTTCCCCCCGGATCTTGGCAGCCCGTATAAAAATGCGCAGGTTCTCCACCAATTGGGGCTGCCCCGAGAAATCTTCAATCTCCCGCGGTCGTATGGTGTTCTCAAACTCCCGATCGGCAGAACTGAGTCCCGGCGTTTCACCTTGTAACAATGGGTTAGGCATACCTCAAAACTACAAAATCAGGTTCGGGAGCCCGCTAAAAAATATATTTGTACATACAAACAATAATCCTATCTTTACCCTATGAAGATGTGCGACAGTAAATTTTCCCAGTGCTTGTATTTCACGTCCAATGCGCTTGCACGGAAAGTGGAAAAACTGGCCAATGAAAGCTGGAAAAAGATTGGATTGACTGCCAGCCATGCCTACCTGCTGAAGCTGGTGATTGAAGAACCGGGCATGCAGGCCGGTCAGCTATCCGATCAGTTGCAACTTACACCCAGTACCATCACCCGTTTGCTGGAGAAACTGGAAGAAAAAAAATTACTCAGCCGCAGTATGACCGGCAAAATCACGCAGGTATACCCGACAAATACCGGCAAAGCTTTATACCCGCAGATAAAAAAATGCATTGAAGAATTTTACCAGCATTATGTGCGCATATTGGGCAAAGAAGAAAGCAGGCAGTTTGTGGAAAATATGGCTTTGATGGCCGATAAACTGAACAATTGATTTTTTTTAACTGAACATT
>CAZAOR010000263.1:0-3268 GCA_964486805.1 uncultured Sediminibacterium sp.
AGCGAACAAACCAGTATGCGAAATGACCGGAACAGGTACAGCATGCAAAAAGCGATCAGCACAAAAGCCCAGACAATACTTTCTTTTAAGCCCCGGATAATAAAGCTGGACCCCTCCAGGAAACTCACGCTGCTGCCGGTAAATGTCACCGTATAGGCAGCCGTATCAAATAATTGCTTGGCTTTCTGATCAAAATCATGCAGAATGACCGGCAACCTGACACTGCCAACATCTTTCATATTCACACTGATCCTGGCCCGCTCCTCGGTACTGTCCATAAAACTGCTGATCAACTGCGCCATCCCCTTGCCCGTTTTACTCCCGCTGTCGCCTGTATTTTTTGCAGCCAGGTAGGGGGCCATGAATACCAGGTCTGATTCATAGGGAATCGTATAGCTGAGACTATCCCCATCAAAATAAGCCTGCTTTGCAAATTTCAGTCCCTCCACAAATGACAGCGGTCTTGCGGCATCATGGTTCTTGGCGATATACGCCGATAGGGCATCGATCTTTTGTATGGGTGATGCACGGAATATGCCTTTTTTCCGGTGGGTATCCACCACAATTTCCAAGGGCATCACCCCGCCGAACTGCTGTTCAAACCATTTCAAGTCCGTATATACCTGGTCGTTCCGGGGCAGGTCATCTACAATAAATCCTTCACTTTTTATCCGGAAAATACCGGCAATGGCCAGTGCCGCCAGAACGATCGTTACACCATAAATTGCCCTTGCATGATGAAAAGCCCATTTCTCAATACGCAACAGAATTTTTTCCAGGAATTTATTGTCGAGATAACGGGTATGTTTTTCTTTAGGATGAGGAAGGTAACTGAGAACAGGGGGGATAAAAAATAGGGAGAGGAAGAAAAGTACCATGATATTGATGCCGGCCACCGCGCCAAACTCCTTCAACAGATCACTGTGGGTAAAGGCAAATACCGTAAATCCGATCGCGGCGGCGATATTGCAGAAAAGTGTTACAATGCCCATCCTGCCTACCATGGTTATCAGTGCTTTTTCCCGGTCAGGATACTCCCGGAAGGCTGTATGATATTTATTCAGGAAGTAGATGCAATTAGGAATCCCGATCACTACAATCAAAGGAGGGATCAGGGCTGTCAGCAAAGTGATCTTATACCCCAACAGCACCAGGGTACCAAGACTCCACACAACGCCCATGCTGACCACCAAAAGGCTCATCAGGGTTGCGCTGAAAGACCGGAAAAAAACTTGCAAGGTGATAACCAGCAATACCAGGGATCCGATCAAGAACCACTGCATTTCATTCTTTACCCGATTCCCGATCGTAGTGCGGATATAAGGGAGGCCACTGCAATAAAGATGGGCACCTGTTTTTCTTTCAAAAGCCTGCACCTGTGCAAGAATATCATTCACGAGACGCGTACGGCTCCGGCTGTTAATCGTGTCCTTGTTCACACTGACACCCATCAGATAACTATGCGTACCGGCATTATAAAGCAGGCCCCGGTAGAAAGGCAGGTTTTCAAAAACCTGTTTCGCACTGTCTAACTGCTGCTGGGCAGTATAAGGCGGGTGAAAGATCTTTTCCGGCACCAGTTTTTTATCGGCAGTATCTTTTACAAGATTCAGTACGGTGGGAATACTCAGTACATCTGTTACACCAGGAATCTGCCGGATGGCATCTGCAAGCACTGAGATCCTGTTGAAATAAGCATATTGGTAAAATTCAGAAGTCTGTACGCCAATCACCATGGTATTCCCATCACCCCCAAACCGCTTCAGGAAATCCTGGTATTCCCGGTACTTGGGATTGTCTGTCGGAAGCGCCCGCGTAAAATCATAACTCAACTGCACTTTGGTGGCTTTCCACGCCATAAAACCTGTTCCCAACAATACGATCAGCAATGAAAACACCCGGTAGGTAAGAATTGCTTTGCCAGCCTTGTACCACATGCGGAAAAATTATAAGATGCTCGAATATTCACTACAAAGAAAGCAATAAAAAAGGACAACGGCTTTGGGGCGATTCTCAGGCATTCACACGTTTTTACACGGAAATTTCTGCAGAGGCAAACCAGGCTTGCCTTTTCACGTATTTTTAATTATCCATTATCCAATCGGCTAGCTCTGAGATGGGCAGCAGCTCCGATATCCATGAAAGCCAACAGGTATAAATATCTGTTATTGCTGTGTGCAGCATTGTTCCCTGCTGTTTTCAGTATGGGCCAGGGTGTGTGCAGCAGCAGTGCATTGGCGCCGGTTTTTTCCCAGACTTTTGGAACCGGCAGTTCTTCTACCAGTACTTCCACGGTCCCTGCCGGTTTCATTACCAACTACTCCTTCCCGGGTAGCGGTACCGTCAACGACGGGCAATACATCGTTACACCGAAAATCCAGAACGCGCAGCATGCTGACTGGGCCACTGGCGGAGACCATACAGGCAATACCAATGGTAACATGTTCCTGGTCAATGCAGGTACGGGCGCTTCCCTTTTTTTCTATCAACAGGTTGATAATCTATGCCCGGGATCAGTTTACAGCTTTTCGGCCTGGTTAGTGAATGTGAACACCATTTCCAAAACATTACCGATCTGCGGAAGTGGTTATGTGTATCCGAAAGTCACTTTCAACATCCGGGATACCAATGGCAATATCCTGCAGTCCTATACCACCGATACCCTGCCCCTGACCAAAACCACCAGTTCAACACCTAACTGGCAGCAGTATGGATTCCAGTTTACCCTACCCTCCGGTATTACTTCCCTGGTATTGGAAATGGTGGATTATTATGGAGGCAATCCGCAATGCGGCAATGATTTAGCCATTGACGATATTTTATTTTCAGCGTGCACCCCTACTGCTACTGCCACCCTGAGTACCACCAATACCCTTTGCGTTGGCTCGAGTACCACAATCAGTTGCTCCCTGGTTAACAGTCCCTTCCTGAGCCCGGCTTATCAATGGCAAAAAAGTGCCGATAACGGCAGTACCTGGAATAATATCGGCACGCCGGGCACCAGTGCGAACAACTTTACGATCAGCGGCGCCATTACCGGTGATGCAGGCATTTACCGGGTATTGGTTGGACCCGATATTTCCAGTTTAACCAGTTCTACCTGCGTTACGGCTTCTAATTCAATTACGCTTTCCGTTTACAATAACCCAACTGTCAGCGCCAGTATTTCCGGTACCAACTGCACGGGCAAAACCGTGGAACTCAATGGTTCCGTAAGCGGCGGCTCCTCACCTTCCAATTATCAATGGACGGGACCCAATGCATTCAG
>CAZAOR010000264.1:0-2553 GCA_964486805.1 uncultured Sediminibacterium sp.
ATCCAGATCGCCATCCTTGTCGCTGCAATAAATCATTTTCCTGCCATCCGGTGATAAAGTGGCTTCTGCGTCATACCCTTTTGCATGGGTGAGTTGCTTCACGATCTTACCGGTTGCGATTTCGGCCATATAGATATCATAACTGTCATACACAGGCCAGATATATTTATTACCATATTTGGAACGGTCTGGCAGGGGCGGGCAGGAATCGCCACCCTGGACGGTGGAAGCATAAATAATATGTTTGCCGTCGGGCAGGAAATAGGCACAGGTGGTGCGGCCTTTGCCGCTGCTGATACGCCGGTACACAAATGGCTCCCCCGGTGATTCCGGTACTTTTCCAATAAAAATCTGGTCGCATAGCAGGCCTTCCCGGGGATTGGTTCTTTGAAAGATGATATACTTGCCATCATAACTCCAGTATGCTTCGGCATTATCCCCGCCGAAAGTCAGTTGCCGGATATTGCGGAAATGTTTTTCTCCGGCAAACCGGATGGAATCGATTGCCGTGTCCTGGGACAACAATTTCTTACCGGGAAGAAAAATCAGGCAACCAAACAGGAATATACTGGCAGGTTTCATACGGGTTACTGTTAAGAAAGCACAAAAATAGCGGCTGCTGTCTTTCTTTTGTCAGGAAAACCTCATTCCCGCGGTCGGTCTTGCTATTTTTGCGGGATGAAATGTGTTGACCGGGTTCTTCTCATGTTAATCCTGCTGCTCGCGGCCTGTCATACGGATAAGCAGGCTCCGCCGGCGCAGGCAAAGAATGGAACTACCCCATTACCGGCTGCCCTACAAGTATTATCTGCGGCTGTTCACCAGCATCCGGACAGTACAGCTCTCCGCTGGCAGTACCTCAATGCCTTGGACAGTATAGGCTTGCACCGGGAAGCCCTGCAGGAGGTCAACAAATTGTTATTGCATGACAGCCTGAATTTTGAATGCTGGTACCGTAAGGGAGATATCCAACAGGTATTGGGTGATACCAGCGGCGCCCTGCAGTCATACCGGTATGCGATCCGGATATATCCTTCACCGGATGCGATGCTATCTGCCGCTAATCTCTTTGCAGAAAAAAAGAATCCGCTGGCCCTGCGTATCTGCGACCAATTGGTGCAAGAGAAACCGGGCAGGGAATACCTGGCACATTGTGCCTTTATTACAGGAGTATATTATGCCCGCACCGGGCAACGGCAAGCTGCCAATGCCGCGTTTGATAAATGCCTGATGAATGACTTATACTATGCGGAAGCCTATATGGAAAAAGGATTTCTGCTGACGGATGCCGGTAACTATGCAGCCGCCCTGAAAGTATTTCAAACCCTGGTAACGCTGAAGAACAATTATGCCGATGGTTATTACTGGGTGGCCAAATGCCAGGAAAAACTGCAGCACCAGGCAGCAGCGATAGCGGCATACCGGCAGTCGCTGGCACTGGATCCCGGCTTGCGGGAAGCAGGTATCGCCCTGCAAAGACTGGGTGCGAATGAAAAATAATACCGGCAGGCAAAGCCGAAAAAACGCAATTTTACAGAACGAAAATGCCGATATGCCCATTATTGCCCCTTCCCTGCTAAGCGCTGATTTTTTGCACCTCCAGAAAGATTGTGATATGCTCAATGCCAGTGAGGCTGATTGGTTTCACCTGGATGTCATGGACGGTCGTTTTGTTCCCAATATCAGTTTTGGTTTCCCGGTGATTGAGCGGGTATGCAAGGCAACCCATAAAGTTTGTGATGTACACCTGATGATTGAAGAACCCGGCAAGTATGCAGAAGCTTTTCAAAAAGCCGGTGCCACCAACCTGACTGTGCACTGGGAAGCCTGTCCGCATTTGCACCGCAATCTCCAACAGATCCGGCAACTCGGGATGAAAGCAGGCATTGCATTGAATCCGCATACGCCGGTAGAATGGCTGGAAGATATCCTGGATATGGCCGACCTTGTTTGTATCATGAGTGTGAATCCAGGTTTTGGAGGACAGCAATTTATTCCGCGTACACTCGATAAAGTGCGCCAGCTGCGTACGATGATCGATGCAGGGCAAACCGGCACCCTGATTGAAATTGATGGTGGTGTTACCCTGGAGAATGCGGCAATGATCCTCCAGGCCGGTGCTGATGTATTAGTGGCCGGGAATACGGTATTCCGGTCACCAGACCCTGTTGCAACCATTGCAGCATTGAAAAGAGCCGCCAAAACCGATATGTCAATATCGGAGCGATAGCGTAGATCCCGACAAGCGAAGCGATCGTCGGGAATCAATAGTCAATAGTCAATAGTGAATGGGCAATAGAAAAGCCATAGATGGTTCCACATGATGGTACTTCACCCAAAACTTCCTATCCACACCTGTGTATAACAAATGTTAGGAACATACTAACTGTACCAGCTAAATTTGAGAAGACAGTCAATTGAATCTTACTAACCCTTCTTAAAACCCAAAAGATTGACAGACACTATCATTAACCTTGAATCCGTTAACCCCATTGAGTTTTTCGGGGTCAATAACGGAAAACTGGACTTGCTGAAAAAGAAATTCCCATTATT
>CAZAOR010000265.1:0-7106 GCA_964486805.1 uncultured Sediminibacterium sp.
CATTACCGGGATGTACGGTGAGCAATGAAATGCCAATCACCACCAGTACCAGTAATTCCATCATGCCGAAATTCCAGGCTTCCTGGTCGCTGATGCGTATCTGCCAGCGACGCAGGTTATGGAAATGTTCCGCGATTGCCTGTTTGCTGCCGGAACTGATGATATCCACTTGTTTTTCCAATTCATCGTTTTTCTTCCGGTTCAGCCGGTGCATGCGTTTGCCATAGAGGAAACTGATTGCCATCACCGGCAGGAGGATGGCCAGGCAAAGCAAGACGAGTTTTCGGTCGTAAAAGTATAAGAGGATGGCAGAGCCGACGAGATTATACAGGGCTTCCATCACATACACCAGGTCAAACTCCAGGAAGTCAACGAATTCCCGGGCGAGTGTGGAGTGTGCGCTCAGGCGCGACACATCGGATTGTTCAATGCGGCGGGAAAGGAAACGGGTGACCAGGGAGGTATAGATGGCGGAATAGGTGCGGGTATCATAGCGCTGGCGTGCCGTGCCGATGATAAGCCAGGCTAAATGAACGCCTGACAGCAGGATCAGTCCATGGTAGGAATTGTGCATCAAATCATTCACCGCCTCTCCCAGAAAATAAGGTCGCATCAGGGAGCCCAGCATTTCCAATGAAAACAGTACATAGGTGACCACCAATTGCAGGCGGTGTTTTTGCATCAGCTTTCTTAAAATCTCAAATCTTGACATATTCTACACGGTTATCGGTACAACATCCACCCGCAGCATGGCCTGCCGGTTTTCCTATGAATAAAACGGGTCAGTAAATAGGACTTATCGTGTCCGGGAATGTTTAAGGTTTCCGGACGGATTCCCGGTGAGTAACCGAATTACCCGGTGAACCGGTAATCCAGCCGCGGCAACCCAGGCTGCCGCAGGTACATTGAAAAGGCTCCATATTTTCATCCAGGAAGGATGCGTAGTCGAGGGTTAGTTCCTGCCCTGGCGGTATATCCGTGATCGCGATCACATTCAAACCGTCATAAGCAGTATTGGGTTGACAACTGTGGTTTTGCGGAGCCCACTCTGCCGGATTATTATCCCAGAGCAAAAATACTTCATTACTGAGCGGATACGCATAACGGCGAAACATTAATTTTTCATTATCCGGCCAGTGTTCCCTTACAAATCGATGGGTGACAATGCGCTGGGCCCCCATTTCTCCTTTGAAAATCAATTCGTTACGCTTTATGAACTGGTTGGCATAAATTCCATATCCTGACAAAGCGTCACCCCGGATGTTATATTTTTTCCGCATCCGGGCATAACGGGCCATGCCTTCGGCGATAATATGCCGCAGGAAACCGGCCTGTCCGGTACCGTCATGTTTGAGGATATAATCGGCAGAACCTTCATAGCCGTCTGCATAAAAAACAGAGCAGGTGAAATTGATCTCCAGGAAAAAGAGTTCCCCGGCATCATTCATCCGGAAATCCAGTCTTGCATAGCCGGTACCCTGAAAGCCTTTGAATATTTTCAGTGCAGCTTCCTCCAGGCGAGAGCGCAGAACAGGATCGGTACAGGGGACATTGGCATCCGGGTGCAGTTCGGAAGTTTTGAGGGAATAGGTTTTATAGGTATAGCCTTCGGGGAAGATAAACTCCACCGGTTGATAGGCGGTTGCAGTTTCTCCATCCGGGTTGGCGGCGATCAGCACGGTGAATTCGCGTCCGGCAATATATTCTTCAATCAGTAACTGCGGGTATAACTTGCTGATCTTTTCTACCTGCCGGGCAAGTTGTTCCGGGGTATGCACCAGGGATTCGTTGTCAATACCCAGACTATCCCCCGCTTTGGCGGGTTTTACAAAAAGGGGGAAACGGAGCCGGGTACAGGCCTGGTGCCAGTCGTCTCCCGGCTCCAATAAAATGTGCCGGGGGCTGGGGATTCCTTCACAGTATGCCACATACTTCATGAGTTCTTTCGGCGGATCATATAAAAGTGAGGTGGGACCGGTGAAGGGGAGTTCGAGCAATTCGAGGAAATAGATCACTTCTATGGAAGGCACTTCCCATTCGAGATAGCCTTCGCAGAGGTTGACATAGATATCGTACCCTTTTTGCTTAAGTGCTTTCAGTTGCGCATAGGTCGTGAGTTTATTTAACTGCACATGATCTATCGCAGCTTCAGGAAGCAGATGGGATAGATGACGGGGCGGATCGTAGTATTGATAATCCACTGACGAGGTGGAGTAGTCGGTCTGGAGCACACAAACTTTCATAAGACGCGTTGCTGCTGTAAGATACGGGTAATGCGATGGGATATGCCTTTTCTGCGGCAGGCATCTTCCAGAATGTGCAGGATCATGTCCGGGAAGGCCATTTCACTGAAGCGGAGGATGGCGCCGATGGAGGTAAAATCTTCATCTTCGCTGAGTCCGCACTGGGCATTGGCTTCCAGAACATAGAGCCGGCCGCTTTGCTGATCCTGCCGGAGATCCACCCGGGTATAACCGGTACCACCCAGGGCGGTATAGGCATCCAGGCTGAGGCGGGCCAGTGCGGGTTCCATGGCCAGGGGTGCGGGTGCGTACTCATAGAAATTATCGGCACCCGGCATGGGTGTTTCATCCTCATAGGTTTCCCACAGGCGGTCGAAGGACAGAAAGCGCTCTTTCTCCGGCAGGGATGCGTGAAAAACCCTTTCGGCCGGTGTCAATACCCGGCAATGTCCGTGTGCATGCGCCGATCCGAGTACCATCGTGGTGAATTCGCGCCCGCTGATATAGGCTTCGGCAATGATGCCATCGGTTGCGAGGTTCCAGCCGCGGTAACCCTGGAACATCTCTTGCAATTGTTTTTTCAGGTCTGATTCTGTTTCCACAACATTGCGGATACCAACGCCCATACTTCCGCCGGATACAGCGGGCTTCAGGAGGATGGGAGAACCCAGGCGGCGAAAAATGCCCGTAATGTCCTGCTGTGGGTGCTGAATGGATTCCCAGGCCGGTGTTGGGATGCCATGCCCGTCAAAAGCCCTTTTCATAGGGATCTTGGAAGTGGTGATCTGATAGAAATGTGCATCAGACCCGGTATAAACCAGTCCGGCTGATTCCAGGCAATGGATCACGGAAATGCCGGGGGTGCCATTCATTTCATCCCCATCGCAAAGGTTGAGCACGATCGGGAATGAACGTCCGTTTCTTTTTTCCTGTGCAATTTGCTGGATCACCTGGGTATAGTCCTGCAGGGTAACCGGTTGCCAGATCCAGTTAACTTGCAATTGCTCGAAGCAACGGGTATATTCCGCGATGCTTTGGGAGAAATCGTAGTAATACGCAATGGTTGGATCATCACTTTCCAGGAAAGGGGCCAGTACCCATATTTTGATCGGCGGGAGAACGGGCGACATGATCAGGGCTGCTTTCGGTTACGTAACTGTTCCCGGATAAAGGCAGTAAACCGGTAGTTGCGTACTTCTTTTTTCGACAGCCATTTTGCACCCCGGATATTTTTCAAACAAGCGGGTGTTCCGCAGAAACACTGAAAAGGCTGGGCCATATCCCATTCTGTGGAAGGATAAAAGAAACTGAATTCATCCCCCGGTTGGATGGGTCTGAGTGCTACCAGTTCCATTTTTTCGGTATCGAAAAAACAATTCGGATCACAACTATGATTGATGTACTGCAAAAACTCGGGTGCCAGTGTGATGTGTTGCCGGATGCCGGTTTGCACCGTCAGGTAATTCGGATGATCCAGGGT
Source organism: uncultured Sediminibacterium sp. (assembly GCA_964486805.1). Classification (GTDB taxonomy): domain Bacteria; phylum Bacteroidota; class Bacteroidia; order Chitinophagales; family Chitinophagaceae; genus Sediminibacterium. The sequence goes on from CAZAOR010000265.1 coordinate 3,724, forward strand.
CTTACCGGCTCCGAATGGTGCAATCAACTCACCGCTATCAAAGAAACGGGTAGCATGTAAGGATTTTTCACCGGTTATCTGGTTTTGCATGACATCGGCAAATTCATGCCTGCTCAGTACGCTGTAGGCGGAAGTAAGGGTAGTTATCATAACGGATTTGAAGGCTGTAAAACTGATAGGTTTAAATTACAGTAAAATAATCTTCCTGCTGAGGTTCAGCCGTTTATAATACTCCACATTTCCGAACGATTTATCAACAATATCCGTATTACCGGCTAAGGGTAACCGCTTTTCGTTTCTGTTTTTGCGGGACTGCTTTTTTGCGGGCCTGGTAAATTTTTTGCAGAATGATCTGGTATAGGATCAGATCATGCGTGGCTTTGGTAAGCTTGGCAGCAGGCAGGGTTTTCATACGCGTTATTTTAGGTTACACAAGTTAGTAAGATTTCAGACTGGTATATAATCATACGCCAATAAATCAGTAACACCTATTGACCTTGTTGCCGATGAGTGATAAGGAAAGGATACTGAACCGCTTCGCTGCGCATTTGGCGCAGATACGGCGTGCAAAGGGTATGAGTATCCATGAGCTTGCAGCGGCATCCGGCCTGGAATACAGCCAGGTACAGCGCATTGAAAAGGGGAAAGTCAATTTTGCATTTACCACCCTGGTCGCACTGGCGCAGGGATTGGAAATAGAACCTGCTGAATTGCTGGAAGGATACAAACCACCCCGGTGAAAAAACTTCAGAACTGCGGAATATTCTCCGTGTTTTCACGGTTGCATGACTAAGGAGGGGCTTATTACTTTGTAAGCACCCTATTTAGCTGCCTATGGAGAAAAATAAAATCAGACTGCTGATTGCAGATGACCATCCTTTATTCAGAGATGGCCTGAAGCAGTTATTGGCTGGATTTCGGAAGATGGCGGTGGTAGGAGAAGTGGGGAATGGCAAGGACCTGCTGAAAACCTGCATCGATTTATCGCCCGACGTGGTGTTGACGGATATCGGCATGCCGGGCATTGACGGAATTCAGGCCATGAAAGAAGTAATGCGGGTGAAACCCCAATGTCGTTTCCTGGTATTGACGGCCTATTGCAAAGAAGAGCCGATTCTCCGTACCATAGAAGCAGGCGCATTGGGCTATGTGCTGAAAAGCGCCGAACCGGCAGAAATTGAAGAAGCAATCGATACGGTTCACAGTAACAAACCTTATTTCTGCAAGGATATTACCGCCAAACTTACCGAGATTGTATCCAGGAATTACCAGTTGACGGTTCAGGAAGAGATCTGGTTTACCGAAAGGGAAAAAGAAATCATGCGGATGATCTGCCGCGAAATTACCAGCAAAGAAATAGCCTACCTGCTGAACCTCAGTAAAAGAACCGTTGAAGGTCACCGAACCCGTATCATGGATAAAATCGGCGCCAAAAGTATTGCCGGTATCATCACTTATGCCATGCGGAATGGTATTTATAAGTAGTGATTGCTATTCAAAATTCCGGTACTGCATAGTCTTCCCCAACGGGGAGACTGGCGGTAAAAGGGAAACCGAATTAAAAGCCGGTAATCATCTAATACCCCCAACTGTGCATGACCGCCAGGTCTGCTTTGGCGCTTTCCAGCGGGGTGAGCGACTGGTAAGATTCCTGTTCAATGATAAAATGTTTGGTGCCGCCTATCTTCCGTCCCAGGTCGGTAATGGCTTTTGTACGTGCCACGCCTTTACCCAGTACGGTACTTTCATACCCATCATTCATCTCTCCTTTGCCTGCTTTGATCTCATCTTTTACATGCAGGGAAATAAAACGGCCCGGATGTTTTTGAATGATGGCATAAGCATCTGCCCCCGTCGCATACAGATTCCCCATGTCCAGTTGCTGGATCACAAGCGATGGATCGGTATGCGCAAGTATCAGATCATACAATAATTCCCCGTTCAGCTTTTCGGTGAATTCAAAATTGTGGTTATGGTAGCCGAACTGCATCCCGGATTTACGGCATAATTCCCCGCAGCGGTTGAATACTTCCATGAAACGGAGCAGGTTATCGTAGGTGTCGCGCTGTTCTTTTTCCAGGGAAGGACTGATCACAAATACCTGTCCTGCCAGTGCCGCATCTTCCACCGTGTATTTCCAGGCATCTGTAAAATCCTTTTTGGTTTCATCCCAGTGCTGCTTGCCCATAACCGTATGTCCGCTGCGCATTTTCAGTCCGAGGCTGTCCAGCAGTTTCCGGAATGCAGGAGCCGTATATCCATAAAATTTCCGGTTCACATAATTGGCATGTTCCACATACCGGAAACCCATTTCCGACAAGGCTTTCAAGGTGCCGGCAGGATCTTTTCGCATATCATCCCGGACGGAATACAACTGGATGCCGGTAATTATTCCCTTGTCTTTTTCTGCGGCCCGGGCATTTTTGAAAAAACTGCTGCCGGCCAGCAATAAGCCGGTTTGCTGTAAAAAGGTTCTGCGTGACTGTTTCATGGGGATAGGGTTGGGCATTTATTGAATCGGTAAGCTACAGGATATTATCTAACAGCGGTATGATCCTGCAGGTATTGTTGCCGGTAGGCTTTGGCCGTCTGGTGCACACCGGTATGGCTCCATCCCGGCGGCATGAAAATATAGCGGACCTTATTCCAGATACCCGGTGCCTGCCATACATCTTTGGCGAGGTAAAGGATCTCTCCGAAATATACATCCCAGAAATTACCGGCTTTTATCTCCCGGGTTATGCCATATTCCACCGGTATATCCGGCTCTTCCAGTTGCAGGGTTCCGAAAACCCGGTCCCAGATATTGAGCAGGTTGCAGAAATTGGTATCCATGTACAGCGGATTGCGGGCATGGTGTACCCGGTGATGGGAGGGCGTCAGGATCCATTTTTCAAAAACTCCGAGGCGGGCATTCTTCATCACCTGCTCCCCGATATGGATGAATGAGCCCCAGGTGCCATCAATGAACATGATGAGGAATAGCAGGGGCGGACTCACACCGGCCAGGATACAGATGGTGGTGCGGATGATATCCGCATAAGGCGCTTCCAGGAAGAAATGCGCATAGGATACGCTCAGGTTCATATTTTCCGGTGCATGGTGGGTGGAATGCAGGCACCAGAACAGGCGTACTTTATGCGCGAGATAATGGTATACAAAATGGGCAAACTCCCAAACGATATACCCGTATAGCAGCCAATACCAGGTAAAGCTGCTGTGCAGGATCGCATATTTTTCAAAAAGGCCGATACAGATACCTACCATCCCCAGGGAGATGAAGCGGGACAAGAAACGATTACACACGAAAATGAAAAAAGGCATCTTGTATCCCTCGAGATGGAATTTTTTGTGGATGGCGGTCCTGATCAGCTCCACCAGTA
>CAZAOR010000266.1:0-5372 GCA_964486805.1 uncultured Sediminibacterium sp.
ATCACGGCCACATCGCGGAAATTTTTTGCTGCTGCCCGGATCATGGAAGGACCACCGATGTCAATCTTTTCAATAATCAGTTTTTCTTCCGTGGTATTTCGCAGGGTTTCCTCAAAAGGATAAAGGTCTACAATCACGAGATCCATTTCCGGTATCTTATACTGCACCATTTCCTGCCTGTCCTGCTCCTCGTACCTGCGGCCCAGAATACCGCCGAAAACAGCCGGATGCAGGGTTTTTACCCTGCCGCCAAGAATGGAGGGATAGCCGGTCAGGCTTTCAACAGCTACACAGGGGATGCCCAGTTTTTCCAGGAATAGCTGGGTGCCCCCCGTTGAATAAATCGTAACTCCTGATTGGTGCAGGGTTTGGGCGAGCGGTTCCAGTCCGTCCTTGTAAAAAACGGAGATCAGCGCGGATTGAATCTTTTTTTGCATAATAATTGCATTTAAAACGGGATCAACAGGTCACGTGTAGCAGGTCTTATAAATCCGTTTCCCAGGCACCCTGTTCAAAAACGGAATGGTGCCGCAAATGTAGGCTGTCAGCCTGTTTTTTCCATCCCTGTATTTTCCACAGGGGGATGCTGCCGTCGAAAACAATTACCGGAAATCTGAAATAACGGCTGAGAATAGCAGGATCCAGTACTGCATGGTTGCCAAGAATAATCCCGTTTAATGTCATGATTCTTTTGGTTTTATGTAGCTGGAATGTTTTGCCGATATATAACCAGGTTTGGTGAGGGCCGCTGATAAAAGGAAATTCCTTCAGCCTGCTTCCCGGACCCCGCTTATTTTTTACACCATATAATTGGCGGGCGGATAGCAAATCCTGCTGAAAATAAGGGTCATGAAGTGCTATTGAATCAGCCACCAATACAGCTTTGCGACCAATGATCCGATCCATTGCGAATGCCCGGTTTACAGCATATACGATCAGTCGATTTTGTGCTGATTGCCGGTACAGGGTGGCGCACCGGATGACCATCATGCAAACACTGCATAGCAACATGCGGGTAAGTGCTTTGGTTCGACCGTTCACGAGCCAGGTAAAACCGAAAGCCAGTATAAGGTAAAGGCAAATGGTTTGCCCAAGGCCGAATGAGATATTCGCAGTACTGGCAAAGGGCAACCGGTGTATCAACCGAATGAAGTTGTTCATGCATCCGATCAGGAGCAGGGTTGCTTTTCCTGTCCAGGCACCGACAAATGCGATAGGGTGAAATATAACCAGCAGCAGTAAGAGGTATAGGATGATCGCTGATAGGGGAACTACGACCAGGTTGGTAAGCAGGAATAAGTTGGGGAACTGATGAAAATAAAATAATATCAACGGTAAGGTACCCGTCTGGGCCGCCAAGGTAAGGGCCGTTGTTTTCCAGACAAGTAATAGAACAGGATGGTCTATTTTAAAATAGTTCACAATCGGCCGGTATAAGAGGAGGATACCAGCTACGGCGCCAAAAGAGAGCTGGAAACCGATTTCCCACAAATAAAACGGATTGAAAACAAGCAGACAACAGGCTGCAACAGCCAGGGTATTGCCGCTATTGCCCCGCCGTTTCATGCTTTCTCCAATGATCAGGCAACTGAACATGAGGGCCGAGCGGAGAATGGAAGCCCCGGCTCCGGCCAGCAAGCTGAAGCACCAGAGAAAACAGAGCAGGCATACTACCCGGACCCCTCTTAGTATTCTCCGTAACCGCAATGGTTGCAGGAGGGCAGACAGTAATCCGTAGATCATACCCAGGTGCATGCCACTGATGGCGATGATATGCACTACGCCTGTGTTACTATACGCTTGTTGTAGGGTTTTATCAAGATCGCCCCGGTAGCCGATCAATAAAGCCTCAGCAATCCCTGCTGCTGCGGAATCGGGGATATTCCTGCGTAATACTGAAAGGATTTTCTCCCGGAAACGGGCCAGCTGCACCTGCCACTGATCCGGATCCCCATCATGCCATACCTGCCAGTCGGAAGGACGCAGGTGGCATTGTCCGTAAATGGATTGCCGCCCGCTGTAGGCAGAAAAATCAAAACTGCCGGGATTACGGGCTGCAGGAATAGCCTGCCAGGGTTTTGTGGTAAAGAATCTTGCTCCTGGCAGAAGCAATGGGGGTTGAGGCTGTTGGAAATAAACCCATACAGGGAGGGTTACCGCAAGCGGCTTTGCGGAGTCCTTATTCCATTGGTATAAAACAATGGCTTTTCCCCGGTAACTGTTGTTGCGCTTAACAGGCAGCTCTGTCAGCACCAGTTCATAAACAGCAGGGTTTGCAACGGTGCGGAAGTTCCGGGTAATTGAGGTGCTGCTGCGAATGGCCAGCAACAGGCAGCCAATACAGAACACCAGCACTTGTATGGCAGCCCCGCTCAGGAAACGATAGCGGTAACGGAATGGCAAGGGTAAAAGACCATACACCAGCAGGATATTCAAGGCGAAACAAAAAATGATCACACCTGCTGGCAGGCTGAGCGGAAACCGCGATTCCCATAGGATGCCTGCTACTAAAGGAATCAGTAACCGCAACATGGGTGTATTTTTCCAGAAAGGGATACCCGGATAGGATTTCATGGCAACCGCATTTGAGCAGGCGGTTACAGGACAGGACCTTTACAAGATACAAGCAAATATGGCCGGGATCAAAGGATTAATACGGCGTATTTACCGGGTACTTTTACTTACTCAGGTTCATACTCCGTTCCTTGTACAGGGTGCGGAAATAGGGGTCACGGAGGTCTTTGATGAAACGGATGGCTTCACCGGTACTTTTCATTTCCGGTCCCAATTCTTTGTTTACGCCGGGGAATTTATCGAAACTGAAAACAGGCTCTTTGATGGCATAGCCATCCAGTTTCTTTTCCAGATTGAAATCAGTGAGTTTAGCAGCGCCTAACATGACCTTGGTAGCAATATTGAGGTAAGGGATCTGATAAGCTTTGGCAATAAAAGGAGTGGTGCGGGAAGCGCGTGGATTGGCTTCGATCACATATACATTATTATCCTTGATCGCGAATTGGATATTGATCAGTCCTTTGATATTGAGTGCCCTGGCAATTTTTTCGGAATAGTATTCCATGGTTGCTACGATCAGCGGGCTGAGGTTGAAGGCGGGCAGTACCGCATTGCTGTCACCGCTATGAATTCCTGCCGGCTCAATATGCTCCATCACGCCCATGATGTGGAAATTCTCCCCGTCGAAAATCGCATCTATTTCAGCTTCCTGGCAGCGGTCAAGGAAGTGATCGATCAGGATTTTATTGCCGGGCAGGTGTTTGAGCAGGCTGATCACGGCTTTTTCTACCTCTTCATCATTGATCACAATTCGCATGCGCTGACCACCTAATACATAGCTGGGACGAACCAGCACGGGATAGCCGACCATATTGGCCACTTCAATTGCTTCTTCGGCTGAATAGGCGGTCCCATACTGCGGGTAAGGGATGCTCAGTTCTTTCAGCAGGTCACTGAAACGGCCCCGGTCTTCAGCAATATCCATGCTGTCGAAAGAAGTACCGATAATCGGGATCCCTTTTGCATGCAGGCGTTTGGCGAGTTTAAGGGCGGTTTGTCCGCCTAACTGGACAATCACGCCCTGCGGTTTTTCCAATTCAATGATTTCCCAAAGATGTTCCCAATGTACCGGCTCGAAGTAAAGCTTATCGGCCATATCAAAGTCGGTGGATACCGTTTCAGGATTACAGTTGACCATGATAGCTTCATAGCCGCACTCCTTGATGGCGAGCAGGCCATGTACACAGCAGTAATCGAACTCAATACCCTGACCGATTCGGTTGGGGCCACTGCCTAAAACGATGATTTTCTTTTTCTGGGATGGAACGGACTCGTTGGATTGTAAACCTTGACTCATTGCGCGAAAGATTGCGCAAAATTAGGGGTATAGTGGCATTCTGGATAGATTTTTTTGAACCCGTTGATAGAAACCCGTCAATTGCGTTCCGTTTAATCTTTCATTTCTTCACAGTAATAACCAGCTTCACGCAGCAGGGTTTCAACATGATCGGCGGTAAGCTTGCCCGCTTCAATGCGTAATACATGGTCACAATCCTGCATATCCACATTCCAGCGGTGAATGCCCGCAAGTTGCTGCAAACGGTTACCTGCCGATTGCACCGCTTCATGGTTGTCGAGGTTGGTCTTGAAAATCAGGATATTCATGTCCAGGTTTATTCGGTACCCGCTCCGGGGGATGTTTCTTTTTTTGGCCACATCCGGCATCTGTTCCGCCATTCCTCCCGGAGTTTTTCTCTTTCTTCCGCCGGCATCTGCATCCATTTATCGCGCAATTCTTTTTTCCAGTGCCTGCCACCGCCACCCCAGCCGCGGAAACCGCCAAAAAGCAGTTTACTCAGGATCAGCAGTCCCATTGCCTGCCAATAGCTGATAAGCGGCAGGTGCAGGATATCAGGCAATAAGGCATTCCAGAGCAACATGATCAGGGCAGCAAGTAGCGCGACTATAGACACGACAACCAATACGATCATGCCAATTTTTTTGGATTTTTTTTCGGGGTACATGGGTTTAATTTTTAAGCAGGGCCTCCCGAAGACTGCCCAGGCGTTCCCGTAAGTGCAAAACTGCATAACGTTTACGGCTCAGCAGGGTGTTGATACTATCGCCCGTTTGTTCTGAAATTGCTTTGAAAGGCACGCCCTCCAGTTCGTGCAGCACAAATACCTGTTTTTGTGCCGGGGGTAATTCATCCAGCGCTGTGTTGAGGGTTTCCCAGAATAGGTTCCGCAGATATTGGGTTTCCGGGTTATTGGCCTCATCGAAAAAAATATCTGCCCAGCCCAGTGAAACCTCCGAATCCGTATCGGCATCGCTAAAAATATCCTCCAACAATTCGGGCCGGTGCTTGCGCTGGCGGTCGGTGATCTTGTTCCTGGTAACCGTGAATAACCATGCCGTGAGTTGCTCAATCGGCCGGGTATTACCGATCAATTGGTAAAACACGTCCTGCAGAATGTCTTCTGCATCGGCTTCATTGCGCACGCGTTTGCGGATAAAGCCCATCAAACGTTTACTATACGCATTGATGATGTCTGTAATATTCCGCTTTCCGGCTTCAGCCATATAGTGGGGTATCGTCAGTGCTTCTGTCATGCTATTCCGTATGACGATGGTGCGAACGGAATATTGTAGCCTAACCCGTAAAATTATTCCAGTTTTCCTTCCGGGATCGGATCGGCATAAGCGGCTTTTTGCCGGTTCAGTTCTGTCTTCATATCCGCCAGCACCTGGCGGTAGCCGGGATCCTTTACGAGGTTATGCAGTTCTTCCGGATCTTTCTGCAGGTCAAATAACTGCCATTCATTGACGGTATAAAAATACATAAGCTTATACCGGTC
>CAZAOR010000267.1:0-6998 GCA_964486805.1 uncultured Sediminibacterium sp.
TTCATCACTGAGCGGTTTGCGTTTATCCTCACCTTCAATCAGGTCGCTTAAAATTTTCTTGACCTCCCGAGTACTTACTTCTTCACCACTTTCGGTACTCAGCGATTCACTAAAAAAGAATTTCAGGCGATACGTACCAAATTCAGTTTGTACAAATTTACTGTTGGCAACACGGCTAACGGTTGAAATATCCAAACCGGTGATCTCGGCAATATCTTTCAGGATCATGGGGCGAAGTGTGGTTTCATCGCCTGTCAGGAAGAATTCATGCTGGTGTTTCATGATAGCGCTCATGGTGCTCAGCAGCGTGTCCTGCCTTTGCTTGATCATATCAATAAACCACTTAGCCGAATCGATCTTCTGTTTGATGAAAAGCACCGCTTCCTTCTGACGTTTGTCTTTTTTACTTCCTTTTTCATAATCTTTCAACATATCCCGGTATCCTTCACTGATCCGGAGGTCGGGTGCATTCTTGGCATTGAGGGTCAATTCCAGTTTGCCATTGTTGTTGATAATGAAAAAGTCAGGAACGATATAGCTTTCCGCCTTGTTAATCTCACCGATATTGCCGCCTGGTTTGGGGTTCAGCTTGATGATCTGCCCGATCACATCCCGCAACTGTTCATCATCCAGATTCAGGCTGCGCTGTATTTTCTCGTAGTGTTTTTTAGTAAACTCATCAAAATAACGGCTCAGGATCTGGATAGCGAGTTCCACTGATTTACCCTCATTCAGTTTGCGTTTCAGTTGCAGGAGGAGGCACTCTTTCAAATCCCTGGCACCTACGCCGGGCGGATCAAATTGCTGGATCTGTAAGATCAATTGCTCGATCTCCTTTTCATCTACGGTAAGTCCCTGCCTGAATGCAAGGTCATCCGCAATGGAGGAGAGTTCTCTTCGCAGATACCCATCATCATCCAGGCTGCCCACAATCTGTTCCGCGATTTTATAGTTTCGTTCATCCAGTTCCAGCATTCCTAACTGGTTCAGCAGCACGTCATGAAAACTGGTCTCCACCCGGATGGGCATGACTTTTTGGTCATCCATTTCCGGGTAATTATCGTCCTTCATCCGATAATCGGCAATCTCTCCGTCATCGTCCACAACATACTCACTGATGTCCACCTGCTCATAATCCTCTTCACTGCCATCCGGATCCTGGTCCGGTTCTGCATTTTCAAACTCATCTTTCAGTTCATCATCGAATTCATCTTCATGTCCTTCTTCGTCCAATTCCAGGGCGGGATTTTCTTCCAGTTCTTCCTTGATACGTTCTTCGAGATTGGCAGTAGGTACCTGCAGCAGTTTCATCAGTTGAATCTGCTGGGGAGATAGCTTCTGGAGCAGCTTTTGCTGCAGTGACTGACTGAGTGACATGGTTCCTCAAAAAGAATGCCGTAAATTTACATACAAATCAAAGGATAGTGCCACCTAAAGCAATTTGTTTGTTTGTGAATTTATTCCTAATAAGCGTCGGTACAGGCCATGCACAATACACGCCCGCATTAGGTTCCGGCGATCTGCATGCTGATACCGCAGTCAGAACGCCTATCCGCTTGATCCCGGAAAATTATTACAGTACCCATCTTGGATTTTTCTGCAAAAAAGAAATACAGATAGAAAAAGCAACCAGGTTACCTATCCGTATACGGCTCGGCAGCCTGGATGCCGTGAATGAAATGGAAGGGAAAGGAAAGCCGGTCAGGATAATGCCCAAGCCATCTGCTCGAAATTATCCAGGCGGATATTTCTTTTTTCTGCTTCTTCCATGACCATGACGATGATTCGGTATCGTTCTGCTGCCGAAAAAAAGGCTGTTGTCGCTCTTACGTGATAGCTGGCTGACCGGAAGAACAAGAGGTCCTGGTTCATTTCCAGTTTGATGCATACCATATCCTCCCAGCGAATATACTGGTCCTTTGCCCTTTTTTCAGAAAAGTTCCAGCGAAGACCATTGGCCGTTATTTCAAAAAAACGTTCTTCCTTCCTGAATTGCATGCGGTCGATACCGGACCAACAGGCATAAAAGGAAATCACAAAAAGAAAGGAATAAATAAACGGGTTCTCTTTATACTGCTGCGTTTCCCACTCCCAGAAGTTTACCAGGAGCAGGAGTATGCCTAGTGCTAGGTATACAATACCTGTACGGACCAACTTCTTTCTTTTACTGATATCATTCGGCAGGCTAAACCTTTCCATAGGTAGCGGGTAAATGAACTAAACCACCTGTCCCTGTATCGCCAGTGCTTTTTGAACAGCAGCCACTATAGCGGTACCTTTTGCATGTACCTGTTCTTCTGTCCAGGCCAGGCTGATAGCAGTACTGATACATCGGCTCATGACCGCATCACTTGCCCGGAATTCCTGTTGTTGCAGAGCGGTCAATGCCTTGGTTTGTGCTTCGCTGAGCCTGTGCAGGGACGCGGAAGTCTTCAGGTGATCCCATTTACGGATATAGTGCCAGTTATTATCAAACCAATAAAAGTTGCCGGGGAGTATCCCGTCTTCTCTCAACTGGGCTATCACAGCCCTTGTCAATGATTCTGTTGGCAGGAACCAACTGATGAATGTATGGCTATCTTCTCCGCCTTCGGGGATTACACGGAAACGGATCTCTGGCACCTGCTCCAGGTAAGAACGCAGTATACCGGCATTTCTTTGCTGAATGGCGAGGAACTGCGGCAGTTTGCGCAACTGGGCCAGCCCCACTGCGGCATGCAGTTCACTGATCCGGTAATTATACCCAATGAACGGATGCAAGTCAGCGCCGCGGTCTGCACCGGCATGGTCATGCCCATGATCGGTATAACCATCAGACTTGCTGTAAACAGACGCATTATTTGTCATTACGACACCGCCTTCTGCGCAAGTAATGGTCTTGACAAAGTCAAAGGAAAAAGTGCCGGCATCCCCAATGGTGCCTAAATACTTCCCTTTGTAGCGGCCGCCGATACTTTGGCAGGCATCTTCCAACAGCAATAGACCATGTTCTTGACAGATAGCCTGCAAGGCATCCAGATCGGCCATACTGCCGCACATATGCACGGGCATCACGCATTTGGTAGCTGGTGTGATTGCCGCCCGGACGGCTTCCGGATGCAGGGTCAGTGTTTCATCAATATCAACCAATACCGGGATCGCCCCTACACTGAGTACTGCTTCAAAACTGGCAACAAAAGTGAAAGCGGGCATAATGACTTCATCGCCCGAACCGATACCCAGTGCTGCCATCGCGGTTGTCAATGCTGCCGTGCCGCTGGATGTGAGTTGAGCATAACGGCTGCCAAATACCTGCGTAATGGCTTTCTCCAACTCCTTTGCTTTCCAGATGCCCTTGCGCGGACCATCAAAACCATAACGCATCAGGATGCCTGTTTCCAGCACCTCATTCACTTCTTTTCTTTCTTCTGCTCCGAATAATTCAAAACCTGGCATAATCAATGTATTGAAATAATAAGGACTGCAAAGATACAGATATTCCATGCGGTTATTCGTGCCTGCCTACCTTTGCAGCATGGCAAATACCCTATACTATTGTTATGACGCCTATTGCGGCTGGTGCTATGGGTTCAGCCCGGTTATCCGGCAACTGGCAACCGACCGGCCCGACCTGACGATTGAAGTATTATCCGGTGGTATGATCCTACCCGAAAACCCCGTACCCATCAGTGCCATGGCCGGTTATATTTTAAAAGCGTATCCCACCGTTGAAGAACTGACCGGTATCCGTTTCGGGGAGGATTTTCTCTGGCATATCCGCAACCCCGACCTAAGCGACTGGTATCCGAACTCTGAAAAATCTGCCATAGCCCTCTGCGTGTTCAAAGAAATCCATCCCGATAAGCAGGTGTTCTTTGCCGCTGATCTGCAGTATGCCCTCAACTATGAAGGCCGTGACCTGACGGATGATGAAGCCTACCGTCACCTTCTGGATAAATATGGTATCCGGCATGACCTGTTTTATGAGCGCCTGCAGGAGGAGGCCTACCTGGAACAGGCACGCTATGAATTCCAGTTGTGCAAACAGTTAAAGGTAACGGGGTTTCCCTGTCTTTTTTTACAAGAGTCCGATACGCGTTTTGTCATGTTAGCACGCGGTTATACGGATAAGGAAACGCTTTATCAACGATTGGAGAATGCCCTATCCGCTTCTGCTGAATAATATGGCCCCTTCCCTTAATCCAGCACGGCATTCTGCGGGTACAAAGGCAGGGTATTAAACAAAGCCACCTGGAGCTGGCCACGCTGCTTCTGTTCCTGTACCTGGGTCATATAGCCAATCTCCAGTTTCAGGTTTTTCTGAAAAGCATACCCCAGGGCTGTATAAATCCGGTTACGGTCAAATGCCGGCCTGCTATTGGCATGGATAAAAATCTCATTGTAAGCTGAAAGATAAACCGTATTGGCCCTGATTACTTTCCGGCTCAACCCGATATTGAGCCCGAGGAAATAACGGAAACGCAGCTTGAAATCGTTTTCCGTAAACCGCTCTTCCAAACGATACCGGTGCTGTAAACCCGTTCTTCCGAATTGTTGCCGGGTAATAAACTGCTGAAAAAGGCGGTGCTCATTCGAGTAAACTTTCTCTGCGCCGTTGCCATAATTTCCTCCGCGGATATACCCATACCCTACCAGCAGGTTATTATTATTATCACTAAGATTATACCCAATGCCCGTTCGCAGCATCAGTTGTTCCAGGTCGCCGGAAATATTGTAGTTCCGGTACTGGATCTCATTCCACCAGTTCCATTTTTTTGAGATGGGATTATTGCCGAAATACATCCACCAGTTTCCTGTACGGGATTTTTGCGCGATCAGGCTGATAAATGGGAAAAGGAAGAAACAAAGGGATACAACGATCCGTAAAAGTAAATGATGCAGCATGGTACAACTATTTAATGCAGGGTTAAAACTGCAAAATAATAGTTGTTGACCTTGCCAGTAACCAACTATTTAGTTACTGGAAATGGTTTAACATTATTGCAACGAATCACACAGAATGGTAAGGCCAGTATCCCGGATACCCTTACTTTTTATACAAGCCGGTAAAACCGGGCCGTCCTGTTCCTATTCGGCAGTCGTTTGCGTGTTGTCATCACTTTTTACGACAAAATCAATGTTTTGTCCCATGATGGCTGTTACGCCCTTTCCTGTTGTATTTGATTTCTTCTTGAGGATGACACCTGTTTTACTGTTCACGGTCATTTCGCCGGAAAATTCTGCATTTGCTGTCACCTGTGCTTCCATACCCTGTATGGTTTTGCTGGCAGATGTTGATTCCGTGCCTTTAAATGATACCACGATCTCCGGGCCATTCAATGAAACGACGGTATAGTCAACATGCCGTTTGTTATTCCCTTCTCCGTTAGTTTCTTCTGCCCAGTGATCACCCGGTTTCAGGGAGGCGGGCAGGGCCAATAATAATTCATTCCCCAGTTTCAGAAAGTTTTCTTCTGTACCGGATGCTTTGATCAGTTCGGGGAGTTGGCTGGCTGCCTTATCGGTCAATGCCCCGCCTTCCGGCTTTACGTACAAATGGAATGGGGTTCCGATCATGGGGGAAAGCGCTTTCCCCATCATTCCTTCCATGTCCTCCTTTTTTTCAGAATCAAAATTGACTGTCTGCCCGTTCGCATCCATATTCATTTTCATACCCTGGATGGTCGTCTTCAGATTAATAATGGGTTCTACGGAATCAACTACTACTTCTAGGCGGAAAACATTATCCGATTTTATGACCATATCCTGCCCCATCACAGTTTGGGTGATCGTGCTGCTGGAACTGCTGGTTGTGTGCAATTTCTGGCCGGTAGAAACGGGTATTTTATACTGACCATAGCTCAAACTGCCAAAAGCGGGAATAACAAGAAATAAGCAGAGTTTTTTCATACAACAGATTTTATGACTTATATATACGTGAGTCGTTCGGCAAAGAAAAATATTACAGGCGATATTCATACAAAGAGGTTAATATAAATTCCGAGGTGTTCCGGGACAGTTATGAGTCACAAGTACAAGACACCCGGGTGCAGCGTAGGCTTACACAGGACTTGAACCGGACTTGTGGCGCTGTTTTGCAGGTAATCGACATACCCGGATAGAGAAAGGAATCAACCAAAAGTCTATATTAATGCAGATGGTACCAGGGTTTCATTCCTGGCCAAATGGCACTAGCAACAAGCGCCAATAACCGTTTTGCTTGAAAAGTTAAAAATACGGTAAACCGCCGCCAGTTCCAGCAGTTATGCGCTTTTTTTCGCTTGAGTCCAGGCTTGGGCTTTGATATTTTCTGAGGTTTTACCGGTTTATCCGCCTGTATTCGAGGTCATAATCCGTTGTCCAGGTTTTACCACTGTCTGTGGAATGTTCCCCATGCTGCCGGACTTTATCCGGTCCCAGGTTATAAAAGCTGAGCCGCATCCATTTACGGGTACCGTCCGGCTGCACCAGGTCATCTGTCAGGAACACCATTTTACCGTCAGCATAATGCCCATCTGTGTAATGGGTTACCCCGCCCTTATCGTCCACCCAGTACTGCTGCCATTTGCCTGTACTGCTCAGGAAAGTATTATAGCTTTTGCCGGAGTAATTGCCTCCTGCGCTGGTCCAGTTTTCTACGATCACACAACTGTCCAGTATCCGCTGCACATGACTTTCTCCCGCTTTTTTTCCCTTATTCTTATTGAGCATTCCGTAAACCTCCCAGTCACCCACCCAGAAATCAAATTGGCGGTAAGCAGGATTGGAGGCGCAGGGAGGAGTAACCGGCGACTGTGCGTGCATGATACTGGTCAATACCATTGAGCATAACAGGTTTAGTAAACTTTTCATGCGATGAGTTATTATTGATCAAAGGGATTTTTAGCGGCAATAGTTGCGTGCTGGGCCGGTATGTTCATCAGGGCGGCGGAAGCATACCAGGGATGGTACTCCATCAGGAAAAGGCCTGCTTTCACAGCCGGATCGGTTTCCCTGAGTGCTGCAGCCTCCGCTACCGT
>CAZAOR010000268.1:0-4938 GCA_964486805.1 uncultured Sediminibacterium sp.
AACCTGGCTGCTCCTGCAAAAGCACCAGAATTACTGGTCGCACACGGTATCCGCCGTGGATGCCTGCTTTGCCGTACTGCAGGATCAGCAAAACTGGCTAACAGATAAACAGGATATCCGCCTGCAGGTGGGCGGTATTGCTGTTGACAATCACTTCTTATCCTCGCTTGATACAACCGGTGGTTTTGAATACCGCATCCCCGGTGATAAAATTCAACCCCGGATGGGTACAATCATCCTGCAAAGAAAATCGGGGCATACAACACCCGGTATCGGGGCAGCATACTGGCAATATTTTGATGCGATGGACCAGGTGCAGCCTGCCGGGAGTGTATTGAAGATAACCAAACAAATTTTCATCGAAAAGAGCAACAGCAAGGGTCCGGTACTGGAACCTGTTACAGAACAAACCGTATGGAAGCCAGGTGATAAACTGGTGACCCGTTTACACCTGCAATCAGATCGGGACCTGGATTATGTTCACCTGAAAGACCTGCGTGCTTCCTGCCTGGAACCTGAGAACATTCTCAGCGGTTATCAATGGAAGCCGGGTATATTCTATTACCAGTCAGCTTCCGATGTAGCTATGCACTTCTTTATTGA
Organism: uncultured Sediminibacterium sp.; assembly: GCA_964486805.1. Taxonomy (GTDB): domain Bacteria; phylum Bacteroidota; class Bacteroidia; order Chitinophagales; family Chitinophagaceae; genus Sediminibacterium. Next base: position 604 of record CAZAOR010000268.1, read on the forward strand.
TCACCTGTACAAGGGGAGTTACGATATTGAATACACTTTGCGTGTGACCCATATTGGTAGCTTTGGTACGGGTATTGCAAGTGTGGAATGCCTGTATGCACCTGAGCTGAGCGCCCACTCGGGAAGCGGAACTATGCGCGTGGAAGAATAGCAGCTTGCCCAATAGTTTGTGCATCTTTGTGGGATGCAAGTGGATTATATCATCGTGGGACAAGGCGTTTGCGGAACCTTTCTCAGCTATTACCTGCAAAGAGCCGGCTGCAGGGTTCTGGTGATCGATCAGTACCAGGCATTTTCCGCTTCACGGATTGCAAGCGGTGTGATCAATCCCATTACGGGTCGTCGCCTGGTTAAGACCTGGGAGATAGATACCATTATGCCCTTCTCTGTGCAGGCATACCAGGATATTGGAAAGGCGCTTGGCAGCATCCTGATCAGGCAATGTAATACGATTGGTTTTCATACAACGCCACAGATGCAACTGGCATTTGAGGAAAGGATCCGGGAGTCCGGGGATTTTCTGCTAAGGCCGGCGGACCAGGATTACTGGCGGAAGTTTTTCCGTTATCCCTTTGGTGTAGGGGAAATCAATCCCACCTGGCTGGTTGACCTCTCAGGTCTATTAACTGCCTGGCGGGAAAGTCTGAGAGAAAACCAAAGCCTGCTGGCAGATGTGTTTGAAATAAAAGAATGTCAATGCAGCCCGGCAGGGGTTGTTTACCGGGATATTACTGCGGATAAAATTATTTTTTGTGATGGGGTGGCCGGTATGAGCCATCCATATTTTTCCCTGCTTCCTTACGCCCGGAATAAAGGGCAGGCATTGATTGCGGCAATACCAGGCCTGCCGCAGACCAATATTTTCAAGCAAGCCATTACGATTGTACCCTGGCGGGACCATCTTTTCTGGATTGGGGCTTCCTTTGAATGGGAGTATACGCACACCACGCCTGATCAGACGTTCCGGGAAAATACGATCCGGCAGTTGGATAACTGGTTACAGCTTCCTTATGAAATCCTGGATCATCTTGCTTCAGAACGGCCAGCCAACCTGGAAAGGCGCCCGTTTGTGGGAATTCATCCGCATTTGCCGGCTGTTGGTATCCTGAATGGGATGGGTACCAAGGGATGCAGCCTCGGCCCTTATTTTGCCAGTCAACTCGCTGATCACCTGCTGAAAGGAACTGCTATTCATCCCCAAGCTGATGTGAGCCGTTTTTCAAAAATCCTCGGGCGAGATTTGTCAGCAAAAAATTAATATTGTGCCTACCAATATTGACCTGCATGACCGCTATTTCATCCCCGAAAGAAAAATCTCCGGCTGATGCCGCCTATACGATCCCGCTGCGTTACCGGAAAATGGAAAACCTGCATATTGTTTTCTGGTTATTCAAAGATGTATCCTGGTGCATGGTATGGCGTCCGCTGGGTATCGCCATGATTTTCCCAACCCTGATTATTTCCATCATCATCGCCTGGCGTACCAGGCAGTACATGTCGGAACTCTGTCATAACCTTGCTATCACCATCTGGATTACCGCCAACTCTTACTGGATGATCAGTGAGTTTACCGGTTTTGACAATCGACCTTTATGGGGCGATTTCACTTTCAAGCATCTCACCATGATCCCCTTTGGTCTGGGAATCCTGATCCTTGCCTTTTATTACGGATATTGGAAGCGCCGGCATCCCGAAGAACTTGAAACATTGTAACAAAAAAACCGGAAAAACGGCCATTTTACCGTTCATGTAAGCCGGATTACCATTTGTGAAACCGCCTGTCCCGCTTGACCCGGATTTTATTTCTACCTGTTCAAGGGCGCTATACCTTTATGTCATCAATCTAAATGGAGCCTCGCTCCCATGATATATGAACCACCTGATCGCTGCCCAGCTTTTTCGTTTTCGCCAGCATATCAAACCCCCGGGCTGTTAATACACCCATTTCCAGACAGGCGCATGCAACCGGGTACTGCATGTGATTGACCGATGAACCTCCCTTATTGACAATCTGCCCAAATGGCAGGCAGGGTGCGTACTATTTCTGTACCCTATCTATCCAAAACAACATGAAACCGATTGTAATAGTTATCCTGGGCGCTGCCGCCCTGGGCGGTCTTTTATCCAGGAATCCTTTTGTTAAGCCAGGTATCAAACCTGCAGTTCTGCCTGTACCTGTGAGCCAGGTATCGAGGATTCGGCCGTCCAAAATACTGGCCGGTTCAGCCTTATTAGCCGAACAGATGATCCTTGCCTATTACTGGTAAATCTGGTTAATCCCATTCCATATAGGTCGACAGCACCGTTGTTCCCATCCCTAAGAGGGCAATCAATGTGAATGACCAGCGAAGGTTAAATGCCTGGGCAATAAAACCGATCAAGGGGGGGCCGACAAGAAAGCCCAGAAAACCAATACTGGAAACTGCTGTCAACGCGAGGCCGGGAGACAGTTTTTTCGATTTGCCCGCCGAACTGTACACCAATGGTACAACAGATGATACACCGATGCCGACCAAAAGAAAACCCAGGGTAGCAGTATACATATTCGGGAACAATACGGCTAACAATAAACCCGATGTTATCACCACTCCGCTGGCCTGTAAAACGCGCTGTTTACCGAATCGTCCAACAAGCTTGTCGCCCAGGAAACGTCCGCCAGCCATTGTCGCCATGAAGGCGGCATAGCCAAGCGTTACTTTTTCAGCCGGGGCGGCTACCACTTTCTGGAAGTAAACGCCGCTCCAGTCAAACATGGTGCCCTCACATACCATCGAGCTGAACGCAATAAAACCCAGGCGAAGCAAAGCTCCGTCCGGAACAGCAAAGTGGCGCTGCCCGGGGTGTTTGTGATCTTTTTGCAAGGCTTTAGCCTGCACTGCTGCTACCATTACTACCAGGCTGGTGACCACAATACAGTAATGCACGAAAGGGATGATATGTGCCGATACCATTGCGGCGCCAACCGCAGCACCCGTAAATCCTGCCAGGCTCCAGGTGCCATGAAAACTGGCCATGATGGACCGGCCGTACAAAGCTTCTACCCCAACTGCCTGAGTATTAATGGAGATATTACATAGATTTCCCAGCATACCGAAAAACAGTACAAAGGGCACCAACTGCCAAACAGCCGTAACCAGGCTGATAGGAATCAGGAGCAGTGGATACAGGATGGTAGCTGCCAGTACGACTTTCTTGCTGCCGTATTTGCCGACCAGGAAAGCGGAAAGCGGCATACTGAGCATGGATCCAACGGGCAGCACAAAAAGCAGGGCGCCCAATCCGCCGTCACTGAGATGAAACTTATTTTTTAAGTCAGGTATCCGGCTGGCCCAACTGGCGAAGCACAAACCCACTACAAAAAAGAAAACCAGCACGGCAAACCGGTGCTGTTTCCGCGTCAGGGCTGCTTCATGCTTCATAGCTGCAAAGATGCCACAATTTTGCACCCGGCCTGCATTTTCTGCCGGAAGCCGGCTGGCCTGGCTTGCCCCTTTTCGGTTATATTTGCGGCCGGAATGCATTATAGATCCTTCAAAATCCTGGAATATGTTTCGTTCGCATACCTGCGGTGAGTTAAGATTAGCGGCTGTTTCCCAAACAGTGACCCTGGCCGGCTGGGTACAGACCGTTCGGAAATTCGGTTCGATCACTTTCGTGGATATCCGGGACCGTTACGGTATTACACAGTTGCTGTTTGATGAAAATATGAATGAGGCATTGGACAGCCAGCCGCTTGGACGGGAATTTGTTTTACAGGTTACCGGAAAAGTAGCGGAGCGCACCAATAAAAATCCACAACTGCCAACCGGCGATATTGAAATACTGGTGCAGTCATTTCGCATACTCAATAAATCAGCAGTTCCGCCTTTTACCATCCAGGATGATACGGACGGAGGGGATGATCTGCGGATGAAATACCGATACCTTGATCTGCGCCGACAGACCGTTCGTAGAAATCTCGAACTGCGTTATGCCGTCAACCGTTCTGCGCGTAACTACCTCCATGAACAACATTTCATGGATATCGAAACGCCTTTCCTGATCAAGTCTACTCCGGAAGGGGCACGCGATTTTGTTGTTCCCTCCCGGATGAATCCCGGCCAGTTTTATGCCTTGCCGCAATCGCCCCAAACCTTTAAGCAATTATTGATGGTAAGCGGGTATGACCGGTATTACCAGATCGTCAAATGCTTCCGGGATGAAGATTTACGTGCCGACAGGCAGCCGGAGTTTACACAGATCGACTGCGAGATGGCTTTTGTAGAGCAGGAAGATATACTCAACATGTTTGAAAACCTGATCAAACGGATTTTCAAAGATGTAAAACAGATCGAC
>CAZAOR010000269.1:0-10489 GCA_964486805.1 uncultured Sediminibacterium sp.
GGGGGAGAATGCTCCCGGCAATATCGGCTTGTTTATTGGCTGGAGGATTGTACAGAAGTGGATGGAAAACAACCCGGATTCCTCCCTGCAGGCCATGATGCAAAAACCGCCGGGTCAGTTATTCGAAGAATCGCGATATAAGCCGCGGTAATCTCAGTTCAGTTTGGCCGGAACAATCAGTTCGAATGCAGGAATGAATACGGCAAATGCATGCTGGGTTCTTTCATTCAGCATCTGGTAATTGCCATGCATTTTGCCCATTTCGGTGCGCAGGTTACAACCGCTTACATACTGGTAGTTTTCTCCCGGGGGTATTACAGGCTGAACGCCTACGACACCTTCGCCTTCAACTTCCCGCTGCTCCCCGTTACTGTCGAAAATAAACCACTGGCGCCTGAGCAGTTTAATGGTAAACTTATTATGATTTTCAATGGTAATCCGGTAGGCAAACATGTATTCGCTGTTCAGGGGATTGCTGTAATCGGCCTGGTAAAAGGTCTCTACACTGATTTCTACCCCTTCTGAAATTTTGGATACCATGATAGCGCTTGCTTTGAGTAAATATAAGAAAATAGGAGGAAGATTCCTGTTCAAAATTACAGGAACGGCAGGCTGATGCTACAGGGAATCATTTGAGAGAAAACCGGGTCTTCTGCCGCCTGAATCGTAATTTTGCCCAACGAAAAACACAGGTATGACGAAAATAGCAGTAGCTAAAGGAGATGGGATCGGTCCGGAAATCATGGACGCCGTTTTAACCATTTTCAAAGCTGCAGATGTACCCATTTCATTTGAATTTGTGGATATGGGTAAATGGGTATTTGATAAAGGCTACAGCAATGGGATGACTCCCGAAGCGCAGCAGGTCATCGAATCACTGGGTATACTTTTCAAGGGCCCCATGGAAACACCCAAAGGGAAAGGGGTAAAAAGTGTGAATGTCACTGCCCGTAAAACCTGGAATACTTATGCCAATAAAAGAACTTTCCAAACATTACATGGCGTAGATACTGTTTTCAGTAAGGCCGGAATCCCTATTGATATTACCATCGTCCGGGAGAATATTGAAGATACTTATGGCGGCATTGAACACATGCTGACACATGATGTGGCACTCAGCCGGCGCTTTATTACACGACCGGGCAGTATGCAGGTGATCAAATACGCTTTTGAGATGGCGAAAAAGAAAGGTGCACGCCGGATTACCTGCGGACACAAAGCCAATATCATGAAGCTGACAGATGGCTTATTCCTGGAAGTGTTTTATGAAGTGGCAAAAGAATACCCGGAACTGAATACCGATGATGTTATTGTGGACGACCTCTGTATGAAACTGGTGAGCCGCCCTGATCTTTTTGACGTGGTAGTACTGACCAATCTGCAGGGCGATATCGTCAGTGATCTCTGTGCCGGCCTGGTGGGCGGACTCGGATTCGCACCATCGGCGAATATCGGAGATCATATTGCTATTTTCGAGGCGGTTCACGGGACCGCGCCGGATATCGCCGGGAAAAACATGGCCAATCCCACAGCCTTGCTCTTGAGCGGGATCGGCATGCTGCGCCACCTGGGCTTGATGGAAGCTGCGGCTATGATTGAAAATGCACTCCTTTATACCCTTGAAAGCGGGGTACATACCTCAGACTTTGGCAACAAGGAGATTCCGGCCCTCAGTACCACGCAGTTTGCCAATGCCATCATCGGGAATTTCGGCAAACAACCGGCACATTATCCCAAACCCCTTCTGCCCAACCAGCCTGTTACTCCCACCCAATTCCATCTGGAAAGAAATCCTATGCTGGAAAGCCTGGAACATGGTCATGTTCAGATCGTGGGGGTGGATATGTTCATTGAGAGCAATGCCCAGCCTGCTGTGATCGCTGAAAAATGCCTGCATCATACCGGCGGAATCTTTAAACTGGTTACAATCAGTAACCGGGGTACCCAGGTTTGGCCCCGGGGCTCATCCTTCACCAACCTGGTAAATCAATACAGTTGCCGCTTTGAAAGCGTGGGCGAAAGCCCCGTTACACAAGTGGATATCCTGGAATTGTACAAACGCCTTTCCGGTGATTTTAAGATCTGCTCTACCGAACTGCTGAACCAGTGGGGCAATAAGAAAGCGTACAGCCTGGCCCAGGGGCAATAATTTACAGGTAAAACCCGGTCACTGCTTTTTTGACTATAATAAGCACGGTTCTCATTTTTGCCGTAATTTCACGGCTCATTTAAAAGCATCATAGCATTATGGCTGAAGTGATACTGATGCCCCGTTTGAGCGATACCATGACCGAAGGGGTGATTGCCGCCTGGCATAAAAAGATCGGGGATACAGTAAAAAAAGGAGACTTGCTCGCTGAAGTGGAAACAGATAAAGCCACCATGGAACTGGAAAGTTACCAGGATGGCGTTTTACTGCATATCGGTACACCTAATGGCGGCAAATTGCAGGTCAATGACCTGCTGGCAGTTTTAGGTAAGCCCGGGGAAGACATTTCAGCTATTCTTGCCCAGCATACGGGTGGATCTCCTGCACCTGCACAGGCGTCAACTCCTGCGCCCGATGCGCCTGCTCCGGCTCCGGCAACAAATGCAGCCCCGGCCCTTGATCCGGCAGCCATGGAAGAAGTAGTATTAATGCCCCGCTTAAGCGATACCATGACGGAAGGTGTGATCGCCTCCTGGCAAAAAAATATCGGGGATAAAGTAAGCAAGGGTGAAGTGCTGGCCGAAATTGAGACCGACAAAGCCACCATGGAACTGGAAAGTTATAAAGACGGGGTACTCCTGTACCAGGGTGCCAAAACCGGTGAGAAAATCCTGGTGAACGACCTGCTTTGTATTATCGGTCAGCCAGGCCTGGATGTACAAGCAATTGTAAGCGCTATAAAATCCGGCGGGGCTGCCCAACCGGCTGCAAGCCCTGCGCCGGTAAGTTCGGGATCGGCCACAACTCCCGTGGCAACCAGCCCTGCGCCTGTTGCGGAAACCGCAGTAGTGAATGAAGGAAGGATTTTCGCATCCCCCCTGGCAAAAAAGATCGCTTCTGAAAAAGGTATTGACCTGCGTTATGTAAAGGGAAGCGGAGATAACGGACGTATTGTAAAGCAGGATATTGACAGTTATGTTCCAGCCAGCACTCCTGCTGCTGCATCTGTAACAGCTGCTCCTTCTCCTGTAGTGACATCCGTGTCTGCCGGAACGGAAAGCTTTGAAGAAGTGCCGGTTTCCCAGATGCGGAAAACGATTGCCCGTCGCCTCAGTGAAAGCCTGTTCACTGCACCGCATTTCTATCTGACCATGTCTATCGATATGGATGCGGCTGTGGCAGCACGCGGTAAACTGAATGAAACTTCACCCGTGAAGATCAGTTTCAATGACCTGGTATTGAAAGCTACCGCCATCGCATTAAAACAGCATCCCAAAGTAAACAGCAGTTGGCTGGGTGACAAAATCCGTTATAACCATCACATCAATATCGGCGTTGCCGTAGCAGTGGAAGACGGCTTACTGGTACCGGTTGTTCGTTTTGCTGATACCAAATCGCTGAGCCAGATTGCTTCGGAAGTAAAAGTATTTGCCCAGAAAGCAAAAGATAAAAAACTGCAGCCCTCCGACTGGGAAGGCAGCACTTTTACGATCTCTAACCTCGGTATGTTTGGCATCGACCAGTTTACCGCCATCATTAATCCCCCAGACTCCTGCATATTGGCTGTTGGTGGTATTTCCCAGGTACCGGTCGTGAAAAACGGACAGGTCGTACCCGGTAATATCATGAAAGTTACCATGAGTTGTGATCACCGTTCCGTGGACGGCGCAACCGGCGCTGCTTTCCTGCAAACCCTGAAAAGCCTCCTGGAAGAGCCGCTTCGAATGCTGGTATAAAGTTTGAACACCTTAAAATCTCTTTAAAGCTTCCCGTCCGGGAGGCTTTTTTATTGCAGTTCCGGGAATTTGCCGCTATTTTACCTGACACTTAACCTAAAAACTTTGCCATGAGAACCATCTTTACCCTCGGCTGCTTGCTATTGGCTGCCACCGCCTGCAAGAACACGCCGGAAAACAAACCGGCAACAACTGCTTCCGACAGTACGCAGCCACATTATGCGTACACGATTGAAAAGCCGGATAATTGGGACAAGGGCAATCCTAAAAATATCGAGCTTTCATTGAACGCCCTGAAAGCATTTGAAGAGAACAGGATAGCCGATTGTGTTGGTTTTTTCGGAGATTCCGTCAGATGGCAATCCGATTATGTTGATCAGAAATTTTCGAAAGACAGCCTGAAATCTTTTCTTACCATGGGCCGGGCAAGTATGGCTTCGATGAAAGTGCAAATGGAAGATTTCGAATCGGTGATCTCGAAAGACAAAAAGGATGAATACGTAACGCTTTGGTATAAACAATACATCACTGATAAAAACGGTAAAATGGATTCCCTTGGCGTTATTAATGATCTGAAACTTGTGAATGGAAAGATTGTCGGACTGGATGAAGCAATCCGGCACTATCCGGCAAAAAAATAGTGAGATTACAGAGCGAGAACAATGAAAAAAGCCCTGCTATGCGGGGCTTTTTCATTGATTGCCGGGCAGCGCTGTTTTATAAGCCATCCCAGTCGCAGCCAATCGGGGCACCGGGTGGAATTACTTCCTGTTTGGGCAGGGCGATATCCTTTGGTTTATTGATGCGTTCAATTGCATAAGCATAATGCGCTTTCAGTTCGGGATGTTGCTGCTGCATTTGCTGGGCATATTGTTTCAGTGATTGCAGTCTGTCGTAGCAGATTGACTTCACGGCATAATTGGCCGATTCCTCCTGGCTAAGTGCCAGCAATCCGGTTAATACCATCTGCTGGGTTTGTAATTGGATCTGTAACGATAACCCGTTTGCCAGCGGTGATTTCCATGTTTTAAGGATAATCGCATCCAGTACATCATCCCAGCCGGGAGTACCTGCTTCTGCCTTGAACTGAACAAGACGGTTTGCCCGTTCAGGGTTGAAAAGAAAGCCCAGTTCAAAATCTGTCAGGGCTTCGGCAGCCGCCATGGGATCGAAATTCAAACCGGTTCTTTTAGCAAATAACTCCCCAACACTATAATACAAGGGCGGTCGGGGCGGGATCAGGCTGCAGATCCTTGCAGGAAGGGTTAGTGCATCGGGAGAAAGACAATCCAGCGCGGCTTTCAGGGCATTTTTCTGAATAGCAGCAGACAGGATATTGGGTGCGGGTTGTTCGGCATCTCCCCTGACACTGTAACTGTAATTCATGCCGCCAATAAGCTTGCAAACAGCTTCCAATTGGTATCGGTGGTAGTTATAAACAGGTACCAGTACTTCCTCCAAAGTAGCCAGGGGACTGTTTTCGCGGATGGCTTGCTCAGAAAAATGATCCAGCGCTTTTTGGCGGACTGCGAGCACGGTTTTCAGTTCGGCTACTGCATCTGTTCCATTATCCCAGAGATGGGCATAGGGATGCAATCCGCCGGCTGCCCTGGCATCTGCATCCGCTATAAACAGCAACCCTTTTTTACTGTTTTCTTCCAGCATATCCCTCAGCACCTTATTTTCATCGGTTCCCGGTACAAAGTCGCTATAGCCATACTGGATAGCACGTTTATCCCATTCGCCGATACCGTCGGTGTACACCGCACTGAAATCAATATTGCCTTTATCATTGACAAAAACATGGGGATGGGGATAATCCATAACGGAAGCCCGGTTGTTGTAGCTTGATGCAAAATTGTGTTGTAGTCCCAGGGTATGGCCTACTTCATGCGCTGCCAGCTGCCGAAGGCGTTGCAGGGCGGCGGCCTGCAGGCGGGTATCAACCGGCTGACCTTTGATATAGGGTGATAAAAGACCGGTAAAGATGAGATAGTCCTGCCTTACCCGCAGGGAACCCAGGGTAACCTGGCCTTTGATGATTTCACCTGTGCGGGGGTCGGTAATGGAGGCACCATAACTCCATCCGCGGGTGGAGCGGTGTACCCAGTTGATCATATTATAGCGGATATCCATCGGGTCGGCGGTATCCGGCAAAACTTTTACGATGAATGCATTGCGATAGCCTGCAGCTTCAAAAGCCTGGTTCCACCAGCGGGCGCCATCCAAAAGCGCGGAGCGGATAGGTTCCGGCGTACCATTGTCGAGATAATAAACAATGGGTTTTACCGGGTCACTGATAGCTGCTGCAGGATCTTTTTTCTGAAGCCGGTGTCGGGTAATGAACATTTGCTGGATCGGCGCTGAGAAGGGGGTACTGTAATCATAATATGCAATTCCGAAATACCCGCTTCGCACATCATACCGGCGCGGGTGATATTGATCGTCGGGGAGTTGCACAAACGACTGGTGCATACGCACTGTGATAGCTTCTGTTGAAGGGGTAACACTTGCCACATACCGTCCGGCATCCGCGCCGCCCGTAAAGCTCACAATAGCTTCAAACTCGGAATTCAGCGGAAAGTTGCGGGTATTGGGCAGGTAGATGGCAGAACGGGCTTCGTTAAAGGTATAAGTGCCCTGTTTCATATTTTTCAAACGGTCGGCTACATGTTGTGCATCGCGGATCAGGAAAGAGGTTGCATCTACAAGCACCGTATCTCCCGAACTTTCTTCCACCGTAAAATTGCCAATGATCGACTGGGCGAAGGATTCTTCCACCGCCTTTTTTTCATTGGGGTTATCTGAACTGGCGCGATAAGCAAAATTGGGCTGTACCAGCAGGAGTTTTTTCCCGATTTTTTCGAAATAAACGATCCGGCTGTCGCCGATCAATCCCCGGTCAAGTCCGATATCATTGGAACCCAGGCCTGCAGGGAGGGAGTTGACATACAGAAATTCCTCTGAGGGCCCGAAACGGTAAACTTCCAGCCAGATTTTGCCATTAACCGCATCCCACCAGAAAGGGAAATAGCCATTATATTTTTTGAAATGCTTTGTTTTCTCCGAGATACCGGACTGTGCTGACAGGGAAAGAAATGCCGACAGGAATAAAAGCGAAAAGAAAAAATACAACAGGTTTTTGGGGAGTAACCTTCTGATCATGGTTCAATACTTTTTGGAGCTGATTGGTTAGCGTGATTGGGATATAAAAAACTCCCGCACTTGAAAGTAAGCAGGCGGGAGTTACAGTTTTTTGATGCTTTAAAAAAGCATGCGGAACCAGGAAATGTTTAGCTGAACAGTGTTCCGTCGGTTGCAGGTGCTTCGGCAGCAGGCGCTTCAACGGGAGCCGGAGCTGGCATGGGAGCCGGAGCTGGTTTTTTGGCAGCTTTCTTGGGAGCTGGTTTTTTAGCGGCTTTTTTAGGGGCGGCTTTTTTCGCAGGCGCTGCTTTTTTAACGGCTTTCTTAGCCGCTTTTTTAGGGGCAGCTTTTTTAGCGGCCTTTTTGGGGGCGGCCTTTTTAGCAACTTTCTTCTTGGGCGCTGCTTTTTTTACTGCTTTCTTGGCAGGTTTTTTGGCGGCTTTTTTGGGTGCGGATTTTTTAGCGGCTTTTTTCACAGCCTTTTTAGGGGCGGCTTTTTTAGCCGGTTTTTTGGCAGCCTTTTTTTTACTTGCTTTTGCCATGATGGTGTTAGTTTGTATTTAGTGAATGATGATATGTGAAAGTTAAAAAAATTATTCTGTAAATATCATCATCTGCCAGCATGAATCTTGCTAATTTTTTTTCAGAACCCCAGGCGTTTCAGCCATTCTATGCAAAGCCCGGGCCATTTGCTCAGCAATGGATCCTTTGGAGCCATGCCAAATCCATGCCCGCCATGGTCAAATACAAAGAGGGTGGCGGGTATATGGTATTGCTTCAAAGCCGTGTAAAAGGATACGGCATTCATCGGAGGCACCACCTTATCGTCATCCGCCTGTACCAGGAAAACCGGCGGGGTTGCTGCGGTTACCCTTTTTTCGGTAGATAGTGCATCCACCAGTTGCGGATCAGGGTGGTTACCCAGCAGCATATCCCGGCTGCCGCGGTGTGCAAAACTGGTATCCATGGTGATTACCGGGTAAATAAGGATGGAAAAGGCCGGACGGGTTGATATGCGTTCCAGGGGATCAGTGGCATCCGGGTTGACAGGCGCAAAGATGGTGGTAAGGGTGGATGCCAGATGACCGCCGGCTGAAAAACCCATCACACCGGTTTTCGCAGGGTCAATATGCCATTCACTGGCCCGGGAACGGATGATCCGCATGGCCCGGGTCACATCATTATACTGGTCAGGATACCGGTGACCTTCCTGTTTGGCATTGTTCAGGCGGTAACGGAGTACGAAAGCATCTATCCCGTTTTCATTGAACATTTTAGCAGGTAATACGCCTTCTTTGTCAAAAGCGAGATGGGTATAGCCTCCGCCCGGACAGATCAGTACGGCTGTTTTGCCGGGGGAAGGGTTGGCAGATGGATAGTAATCTATAAAGGGTGCCGTGGTATCATAGCCTTTGATGACAATACCTTCTTCAGAAGGGTAGAGGTAAATACGTTGCTGGGATCGGGCGGTGAAAAGACTGAGCATGAACAGACCAGTGAGGGTTAAAAAACGATACATAAAGGGGTTATTGGGTTTCCAGTAAAGCAATTTTTCCATCCATGGTAGCGGCTACCAACTGGTGTCCATTCAGTACCCGCACCGTATTGACCATGGAGTTATCCAGTTTGTACGACCATCGTTTTTCCGGAATTATCGGATTCACTGCATAAATCACTCCGCTGCGTGTTCCAAAAAAAACGGTTCCTTCTTTTTCAACCGGCATGGAAGGTACGTGTTCATACCCGAATCCGCAATTCAGCTTCCAGGCTGCCTGTTGCAGGGTTTTGGAGGTAGGATAAGCTACCAGGGTATCATGCATGGTTTTGCCGTAAATCCATTGCCCGTTTGCGGAGATACCGATCGACTCCCGGAAGGTACTGGCATTACTGCGCCAGAGTGTCTGGCCGGTTTGGATAGCAATGGCGGAAAGAAAGCGGTCAGGGGCAGCTATATAAACCACCCCGTCATGCGTAACCGGCATGCAGGCGGCGGGAGAAAGGTTGGGAACGGAAGAGCCATTGCTCCATTTCCACACCAAAGCCCCGTTCGTACTGTTCAAGGCATACAGAAAACTATCCCATGCACCGAAAATAACCAGCCCGCTGCTATGCAGGGGGGTGCTCACAACCGGCCCTTGCAGGCCGTCATAGCGCCAGATTTCTTTTCCGGAAGAAAGGCGGATGGATCTGAATGTGTGATCGCTTCCTCCTATCCAAACCGTATCTCCTGCAATAAGCGGGCAGCCCAGTACGGCCGCATCCGTTTTGAGTGACCATATTTTTTTCCCGGTTTTGGCAGAGAGGCAGTAAATATTCCCGTCACAGGAACCGAAAACAATCCGGTTCTTACTGGCGGCCGGCGAGGAATAAATGGCGCCGCCGGTTGCAAACGACCATGTTTTTTTTCCAGTCGTGAGATCAAGTGCCTGTACAAGACCCAGGCTGTTGCCAAAAATTACCTGATTGTCTGCAATAGCGGGAGTGGAAATTACATTGGCAGGTGCTGAATATGTCCATTTGGGATGCACCTGCGGAAAACTGTCGTTCATGGCATAAGAAGGACGAGGATACTGGATACTGGTGTCGTACTGGTGATTTTCGAGCCGGATGGCAGTCCAGACAGGTTGGGTATTTATACCGGGTGTTCTTTCAGAAAAAACCAGGGAGTCCGGTGTCACATCCACAAGATTGTATCCGCCGTAGGCAGCTTTGGCTCTGAGATTGGATCGACCCATGACTGCGGGAATACCTTCAAAGTTAAGCGCGTGGTTACTGTGGCCATGTCCGCAAAGAACAGCCAGTGTGTTGTGTTGTTTCAGGCGGTCAATAGCTTCGTACCAGTTATCCAGGTTATTATCGAGGGGGTAGTGGTTCAGGAAGATCAGGGGTTGTTTTGATGGCATTGATTTGAGTACGCTATCCATCCAGTTCACGGCGTCACGGGGAATATGCCCGTCGCTCATGCGTTCGTAAGGCCCCGAAGCGCAGCCCATGAAAGTGATGCCATGATAGGTAAAGAGAAAGCGGTCATTGCCGAATATGCGGATAAAAGAAATGCCCCCGCTTTCACTCCAGCCGGTATCGTGGTTGCCTGGAATGATGTAGTAAGGTATTTTCAGCTTGTCGAGGATGGCTTTGGCGGAACGGATCTGTGCATCTGTTCCGAATTCAGTGATATCCCCTGTGATAACGACAAAAGCGATGCCGCTCATCTGGTTGATATCAGCAACGGTTCGTTCCAGGTCTTCTTCCGCTTTACCATCGGAAGAGCCGATATGTGTATCGGAAAGAAAAGCAAAACGGAAGGGCTGCCATTGTGCTTTCAGCAGACAGGAGCAAAATAAGGCGATGATAAAAACTGGGGCTTTCATGTAACCAAGGTAGCAAGGAATCAGCAGCTTGGATTTCGTAATTTTGCCAGTATAAATGCTGTGTATGGAAGCAAAGAAAACGGTACTGC
>CAZAOR010000270.1:0-3220 GCA_964486805.1 uncultured Sediminibacterium sp.
GCAATAATTGGTACGAAGGTAAGCAAGCCGGGAAACTGATTGGCTGCCGGATACCGGTTATGGCAGCCTGATCCCTCGGTTGTTCGTAAGGCCGAATTCTTTCCATTTCGTAACTTTCCAGCATGCCCGCTCCCACCTACCTGAAATACTTCAAGCTATCCTCGCTTTTCAATACCCGCAGAACCCGGGATATCTTCCAGGTGAACCCCACCCTGCCGGCGCGTACGGAAGCATCCGCCTGCAAGATTGAAGTGTTTGATTACAATGCCGAGTCACTGAAAGTAAAAGAATTTGACAGCATCCAGTCCTGCTTCCCATTCCGCGATAATCAACGAAATACCTGGATCAATATTGGGGGAATCCGCAAAGCGGATGTGGAAGCCGTTTGCAATCATTATCTCGTACATCCCCTGATCGTGGAAGATATCCTCAGCGTGGGACAGCGGCCCAAGATGGATGAGATGGATCCGATCCTCTTCTGCCTCCTGAACATGCTTTACTTTAATACCACGACCGGTTCGGTACAAACGGAACAGATCAGCATCGTATTGGGAAAAGACTACCTGATTTCCTTCCAGGATGATGCAGACCGGGATGTGTTCAACGGCATACGTGAAAAACTGCGTGTCACCGGGAGTAAATTACGCCAGAACAAATCGGATTACTTGTGTTATGCCCTGCTTGATATGATCGTGGATCACTATTATGTGGTGATGGAAAAATTGGGCGAACGGATTGAGCTGCTGGAAGAAAAGATCATCCATAACAGCAATACCCGAACCCTTGCGGAAATCAATAATCTTCGGAAGGAACTGATTGTGCTGAAAAGAAATGTTAGCCCGGTAAGAGAATTGATCAATGGATATATCAGGAGCGACAGTGAATTATTGGAAGAACGGACCACCAAATACTTCAAAGATATTTATGACCATATCATCCAGGCGAATGAATTGACAGAAAGCTATCGCGATATGATGCTGAACCTGCAGGATCTTTACCTGAACCAGGTCAACCTGCGGATGAATGAAGTGATGAAAGTGATGGCCGTGGTTACCTGTCTGCTGGCACCCGCCACAGTGATCGGTGGTATTTTCGGCATGAATTTCGACCGTATCCCCTATGTACACAATCAATATGGTTTCATTGGCGCAGTAGCCATGATGCTCCTGATCCCTATCTGGATGGTTTATGTATTCCGGAAGCGGGGCTGGTTTTAGGCCGATCGGAAAGCAGGAATACTACTTTGCGGACAGAAAAGCAATCATGACCGGAAAATACCAGGTAACAGGTTTTCCCGTCACGACTCATCCATTTTGTTGGAAAGGAAGAGGTTTCACCCGGACCGGTATCCCATTCTTTCGTATAGAAAACCGTATACCAGGGACCCCATGGTTCTGCTGCTTCAAAAATACCCAGGCCCCCGCTGAATCTTGCATCGGTATGATCATCCACCGGTGCAAGGGTCTGGCACCAGAGGTATCTTCTCAGGCCCGCATTATAAGATATGCTGTTACGGTAACACCCGGCAGGATGAACAAATACAGGTTTACGATCCTGCACCAGCCTGGTCCATAAAGCATGCCCTGAAAAATCCAGCCCCTTGAAAAATTCATATGCCTCCTCCTGCCTTATCCTGTTGATCGGTACCCGGGCCATGACCATCTGATCGGCTATCTTATACGCATCGTTCTCATCATGGGAGTATAGATATACATAACCATCCCTTGCCTGATGGTAGTTCTTGCCGAAATTGAGGAATGCCGGGCAACCGAAGCTTTCCGGAAAATTCCATGAGCAGTACTGCCAGGTTTTGCCATGATCGTCTGACCAGGCCAACTGTGATTGCTTTCCATCATGATTGGCATTTCTTAACCAGAGATACAAGATCCCTTTGACCATTAGTATGCCGCTTGCTTTTTTTCCGGTTCTTCCATGGCCCTTTTGCTCGCCGGTAACAGACCTGATATTGGTAGCTGTAAAGTTTTCAGGACCACCCGTAATTTTTGCGAGTCCGAGACTCAGCTTTTCAGGCACCTTAGGGTCAAACCCCGATCCATCGCCATACGCCGTATAAAGGGCATCGTCGTCAGCCCAGGTGAGAGGCCAGTTATCACTGTCGCAGGCTTTACGGATAATCGTTGATGCAGGCGAAAATTGTACCCCCTTGATCTTTTTACTCATAGGGCAGGGCGGCTGTACCAGGGCATCCATGAGCAGGTTTACCAGGTAATGCTCGGTACCATAGTGAAAGGACTGCCCTTTGGCCGCATCATGCATATCCCTGCCATATCGCACAACGATAAGGTGCAGACTTGGGATAACGATCAGGTGCTGGTTATTGGCGCCGGATCCGTAATAAGTATCTCGCGGGGCATGCGCCCAGATGCCGGTCGCATTCGTGTACCAGCAAAGGCCCGAAGCAACGGATACCTGTCCTGATTTGTCGCGTTCCATCGGCATGCCGGCGTAGTGTGTCATTTTTTCAATCCAGGAAGAATCGATGAGTTGGGTTCCCTGCCAGTTTCCATTGTGCAGCATCAATCGCCCGATCCTCGCTGTGGCCCTGGGTGTAAAGGCAGCGCCACCCCAGTTAGCCACGAGTTGCAAACCATCTGCTTCAAATGTCTTATTGTAACCGACAGACCACTCTCCATTCCTGATACCAATGGGTTTCAATATGCGCTCCCATAACAACTGCCGTATATTGGTATATGGCGTATGGCGGTAACAGGCAGTAACCGCGTAGGCCAGCATGGCCATCCCCGGATTGGAATATCCGTAAACCGTTCCGGGCTCATGGATAACTGGAGTCCTGTTTCTGGCTACCGAAAAAGGATCGGGTGACTGGCGCCAGAAATCACCCGCCCATCCGGGTATTTCCATGTGCGGTATATCCGTTTCTTTGCCGTTGATATCTATCCTGGTCATTTCCGCATCGTCCATACCTGATGTATGGGTAGCGAGTTCCCGGATCGTGATCTTTGATTTTTCCGGGTCGTTTCGCCATGCCGGGATATAGAAATAGGCGGGATCGTCCGGCTTCATCCTGCCATCCTGTAAAGCCAGTGCGAGCGACATCCCGCCAACAAGGGCCTTGGCAAGGGAGGCCGTTCCATGTGGTTTGTCGGCCGACCAATCCTTTGCATACCACTCCAGTACAATCGTATCATTCCTGATCACCAGCAAACCTTCTGTGCCATGC
This sequence comes from uncultured Sediminibacterium sp., assembly GCA_964486805.1. GTDB lineage: Bacteria > Bacteroidota > Bacteroidia > Chitinophagales > Chitinophagaceae > Sediminibacterium. The sequence goes on from CAZAOR010000270.1 coordinate 3,203, forward strand.
GCTTGCAGGCTGTCAAGC
>CAZAOR010000271.1:0-3193 GCA_964486805.1 uncultured Sediminibacterium sp.
GTATTTCCCTGCAGGCAAATTCTTTACCTTTGGCCGCTCCGGAAAAAGTGCCAAAATGGCTCAAAATCATTTGTCGCACCCTTTTTGACCGGGGAAACCCATTACAGACCAGATTCTATTCTACCATCATGTTGAATTTCATTTCCAAATTATTCGGCGGCAACAAGAGCGAGAAAGATGTGCAGCGCCTGATGCCTATCGTCCAGAAGACCAACGAGTTTTTCCAGCAATACCGGGAGCTCAGTAATGACGCATTGCGTCATAAAACGGTTGAATTCCGGGAGCGGATCCAGGAACACCTGAAAGAAATAGATGCCCAGATCGGCCAATTGCGCCAGGATGCAGAAAGCCTGCCGGTAAACGACATCCATCAGCGGGATGCATTGTATCAGCAGGTAGATAAACTGAAAAAGGACCGGGATAAAAAAATAGAAGAGATACTCGCAGAAATACAGCCCGAGGCTTTTGCAGTAGTGAAAGAAGCCGCCCGCAGGTTTACGGAAAATACCGAGTTGTCGGCCACTGCCACCCAACTGGACCGGGACCTGAGTGTTAAGAAAGATTATATCCGGATCGAAGGTGACCAGGCAGTATACCAGCATAGCTGGACAGCGGCCGGGGGTACCGTGACCTGGAACATGGTACATTATGATGTGCAGTTGATCGGCGGCAGTGTATTGCACCAGGGTAAGATTGCTGAAATGGCTACCGGTGAAGGTAAAACCCTGGTATCTACTTTACCGGCTTACCTCAATGCACTGGCCGGGGAAGGAGTACATATTGTTACGGTGAACGATTATCTGGCGCGGAGGGACAGCGAATGGAACGGCACTTTATTTGAATGGCTGGGCTTGCGGGTAGATTGTATCGACAAACATGAACCCAATAGCGAAGCACGCCGGAATGCCTATCTCGCAGATATCGTTTATGGTACCAATAATGAATTCGGATTCGATTATCTGCGGGACAATATGGTGCATTCCCCGGAGGAAATGGTGCAGCGTAAACACCATTTTGCCATGGTGGATGAAGTGGACTCCGTGTTGATTGACGATGCCCGTACCCCGTTGATTATTTCCGGGCCTATCGGTCACCAGACAGGAGAGCAGCAGTTCTTTGAACTGAAACCACGGATTGAAAAATTGGTGGAAGCACAGAAAAAAGCAGTCAACCAGTTCCTCAATGAAGCCCGTAAAAAAATTGCCGAAGGCAATGATGACCCGAAAGACGGTGGCCTGGCGCTTTTCCGTGCCCACCGGGGATTGCCCAAAAACAATGCCCTGATTAAATTCCTGAGCGAACCGGGTATCCGCGTAAAACTGCAGAAAGCGGAAAACTATTATCTCGCAGACCAGTCCCGGGAAATGCCCAAAGCGGATGCAGAATTGTATTTTTATATCGACGAGAAAAATAATTCTGTTGAGCTGACCGACAAAGGCATTCAACTGATCACCAAATCGGGCGAAGATCCCAATTTCTTCATCCTGCCGGATATCAGTCTCACCCTGAACCAGATTGATAAGGATGGTTCCCAGTCTGCCGAAGATAAATTACACAACAAGGAATCTATTATCAATGAATATGCTGTAAAAGCAGACCGTATTCATACCGTTCAGCAGTTATTGAAAGCCTATACCCTTTTTGAGAAGGATGTGGAATATGTAGTGATGGATGGCAGTGTGAAGATCGTTGATGAACAAACAGGACGTATCCTGGACGGACGCCGTTACTCGGATGGTTTGCACCAGGCGATTGAAGCAAAAGAAAATGTGAAGATTGAAGCTGCTACACAGACCTATGCTACCATCACCCTGCAAAATTATTTCAGGATGTACCACAAACTGGCCGGTATGACTGGTACCGCTGAAACCGAAGCAGCGGAGTTTTGGGACATTTATAAACTGGATGTAGTCACCATTCCTACCAATGTTCCTGTGATACGTAAGGATGACCAGGACCTGATATTCAAGACCAAACGTGAGAAATTTGGTGCGGTGATTGATGAGATTGAAAAATTACGTGCTGCTGGCCGCCCGGTGCTGGTAGGTACTACCTCGGTGGAAGTCAGTGAATTATTGAGCAGAATGCTGCGCCAGAAGCAGGTACCGCATAATGTGCTCAATGCCAAGCAGCATGCAAGAGAAGCACAGGTGGTGGCGGAAGCCGGTTTTGCCGGCGCTGTTACCATTGCCACGAATATGGCAGGTCGCGGTACCGATATCAAACTCGGGCCCGGAGTAAAAGAGGCCGGTGGCCTTGCTATCCTGGGTACGGAGCGCCATGAATCGCGCCGGGTAGACCGGCAGTTGCGTGGTCGCGCCGGTCGCCAGGGAGATCCCGGTTCATCCTTATTCTTTGTATCTCTGGAAGATGACCTGATGCGGATGTTTGGGAGCGAAAGGATTGCGAAAGTGATGGATTTTGCAGGCTATAAGGAAGGTGAAGTGATCCAGCACAGTATGATCACCAAATCCATTGAACGGGCACAGAAAAAAGTGGAGGAAAACAACTTTGGTATCCGGAAGCGTTTGCTGGAGTACGATGATGTGATGAACAAACAGCGGAACGTGATTTATACCAAACGTAACCATGCTTTATTCGGAGAGCGACTCGCGTTGGACCTGGATAATGCGTTTTATTCGGTTGCGGAAGAACTGGTGGCTTCTTACAAGGCCCAGGACGACCTGGAAGGGCTGCGCCTGGCCGGTATTGTGAATTTTGGTATCGATCTGCAAATCACTCCGGAAGAATTCAGTAAACTCTCCGACCCGGAATTAGCGGAAAAATTATATGCCGAAGCCATTGCCAATTATGAACGCCGCAAGCAGGAACTGACAGCACAGGCCGTGCCTGTGTTCCGCAATATCCGCCAGCAGCAGGGCGCTCATATTGAAAATGTGATCGTGCCTTTTGCTGATGGCCGTAAAGCCATGCAGGTACTGGCGCCCATGCAGAAAACACTGGATACGAACGGCGCCGAATTGGCCAACGCCCTGGAACGCAGTGTCACACTGGGTTTTATTGACGATGCCTGGAAGGAGCACCTGCGTGCAATGGACGACCTGAAACAAAGTGTGCAGACCGCAGCCTATGAGCAGAAAGATCCATTGGTGATTTATAAAATGGAAGCATTTGACCTGTTCAAGAAAATGGACGGTGAAGTGAACCAGGATATTGTCCAGTTTCTCTGTCA
>CAZAOR010000272.1:0-5735 GCA_964486805.1 uncultured Sediminibacterium sp.
TGAAAAACCTGAGTTTACTCGAGCACAAAGGCCTGACACTCTCTTTTTCTTCCTTAAAATCTAACCTGCAATTCAAGGGAATGCTGCAATTATCTGAAAAGAGAAGTGCCGAAAATCCCAATACTGCTGAAGTGAGTACCATGCTTCGTTACGAAAGCGGAAATACCACGTACATCTATCCTTACAAATTCAAAGTAAAGGCGCCGAAATTCAAAACACCGGCCCCGCCTGTACACTAAGCCGTCAGTTCAGTATTCTGTAGTCTTTTGTTGGAATATCAAATCTGGAAGTAGGCACCGGGTTGAGATCTACTTTTGTTGCCAGGTATGTTATTTTCTGACCTTTTGCATCCTGCAGCTCGTACTGTAATACAAAACCCGGAATATCTTTGAACTGGTATTCAAAGTCCCTGACTGAAGGAGAGATCGCTGTTGTATAATATAAAACATACACCGAGCCATCTTTCAGTTTGATGGTTGCTTTTTTACAATCGTAGCCCAGTATCCGCCGGGTATCCTCCCCGAAATTTACGATCATACCTTCATACTTCTTGTTCTCTTCCTGCCATTTTTCGGGTGTCATTTTAGTCATAAAGTGATTGTTCCCGAAGTCCCGCAATATCACCGCTACACCTTTTGATTTGTTATAGATCAGCGACTGCGTAAAGGAAGGGCTTACCAGGTCAACCCGGCTGTCATTACCGCGGATATAAATCGTTTTGGTACTGGATTTAAGCGTCTCCGCTGATTCCCCGGTACCAGCATCGCCCTGAATAGCATACGCAATGGTACAATCCGCAACAACCCGCGATTGTGTTGCCGGGTACGACAGCCAGCTTGTAAAAGCAATCAGCAGCATCCTGGAAAAAAACATAGCCATCAATTTGATTGTATGAAGATACTAAAAACCCCGCAGGGCTATCTGCGGGGTCTTGTTCACGATCCTTTGGCCTTATTTTCGCTTCTGCGTTTTATCTTTCAGATCCTGCAGGCGCTTCTGGCTTTCCATCATCTGCTCATAGCGTTCCTGCCATTTGGATTTAGCCTTGGCTTTTGGCGCTTTTCTTTTCTCCTCGATACGTGCCAATATTTTATCATGATCCAGTATATAACGCTGAATCACGAACTGGAGACCCAGGGTAATCAGGTTGGATACGGTATAGTACCAGGTAAGCGCTGAGGGTAGCCTGTTGAATATGAACAGCAACATGAATGGAAAGATATACGGCATGTATTTTAATGCCGGATTATCCTGTGTGGGTGTCATGCTCATATTATAGATGGAAATCAGGAAGCTGGTCGCCACGGCAGTAATCGTGAACAGGCTCACATGATCGCCATACCCCGGCAAGGAAAAGGGCAGATGTGCAATACTGTCATACGAGGAAAGATCATGGCTCCAGAGGAAGGATTGTCCCCGCAATGCAATATTCGAATTAAAGAAACTATATAGGGCAAAGAAGATCGGTATCTGTAATAATGCAGGAATGCACCCTCCCAGCGGATTTACCCCTGCTTCCCGGAATAATTTCATCTGTTCCATGGCAAATCCCTGCTGGTCGCTGCCGAATTTCTTTTTCAGTCCGTCCAGTTCAGGGCGTAAAACCTTCATCTTCGCACCGCTGAGATAACTGCTGTAAGTAAGCGGAGCAGTTACCAGGCGGATAAAGAGGGTAAGCAGCAATACGACCCATCCGTAATTATGTATGAAGCCGGCGAAGAAATCAAATACTTTCATGATGATGTATTTGTTGATCGGCCGCACAAAAGAGTACATATCCCGCCCGAGGTTAACAATTTTATCCATACCGGGCGCCTGTTTGCTGAGAATGGTATAATCGCTGGGTCCGAAGTACAATTGCATCGGCATATTCACCACTGTGGCTGCAGGCAGTTTCGCCTGCAAGGACACATCTGCTGAAGCCAGTTGGTTGCTCGAATCTGTTTTGCGTGCCCATTGCACTTCCCCCCCTGAAAACCCATTTTTGTAAACCAGCGTACTATTGAAAAACTGCTGTACCACACTCAGCCATTGCACCGGCTTATCAAACTGTTTCTGGCTTTTGGCAGAGATATAATCAAATTCATTATCCTGTGAAAAACAGATATTGGACATTTGCCTTTCATAAACAGCAGATGACTCATGCTGGTATGTTTCGGCCTGCCAACCTAGGTTAAGGGTATTATTCGTCAGCAGTCGGGCAGCACCGGCGATTTGGAGATCCCAATCGATCATATACGCATCCGGGTGAATGGTATAGGTATGTGTGATACTTTCGCCATTATTACCAGTCAGCCTGAAACGGATGGTTTCACTCCTGTCTGCATTGATTACCGGTTGATCGGCTGTAAAATACAGGTCGGAAGTCCGTGCCGATTGGTTGGCAGAGGTATTGATGGTATACCCGATGGTATTATGATCTGCCAGTACGACATTTTTCCCATCAACCGCAGACTTATAATCTTTCAGAACTACCTGCTTGACCTGTCCGCCACGGTTGGAAAAACTTACTTTCATCACACTGTTTTCCAGGGTTACCAATTGCTCAGTACCCAGTGCAGCGGCGGAGAAATCACCAGCGGTAGAAAGCCGGGAGACAGAATCTCTCCGGAGAGAATCTATACGGGCTGCGATAGTATCCGCAGGCTTGATCTTTGCAGCATTGACCCTTCTCAACGAATCTTCCTGCCTTTGTTTGGCAACTGCAAAAGCATTCTGCTGTTTATTGCTATACCAGAAATAAAGGAAAAACAACAAACCCAACAACACAAAACCAATGACCGTATTCTTGTCCGTCTTCATACGCGATTTTCTTGAGCGGCAAAGGTAGGATTTGCGGGCAAGATTGGGTACCCGAATTGAGAAACGCGTTAAAATAGCCATAAAACAGCATCGGGATTAGGAAATCCGGCAGATTACCTGTTTCTTAGCACTACTTCAACCCGGTTTATCGCCGAAATCCCTGACTCATTTACTGATCTGACAATTATGCAGGAAAACATATCCGGGCAAAGCGGCGCCATTGCGTCTGCGCCCAATAAAATCACCAGGCTTTTATGGTGGCTGGCCACAGCCGAACCCGCCTTGCTGGAAAAGACCCGTTCTGACCGCGACCGGCTGGCCATTACCGGCATTTGCGTTTTAGGCACCTGGGCTTTCGCCACCCTGGCCTGGTTGTATTTTTTTGAGTCGGTCACAGGCAATACCCCCTTATCGGTTTTACTGGGCATTTTCATGGGTTTGCTGGTATTGGGCATCGATCGGGCCCTGATCAAGGGTATTCGCCCAGCTAAACACCGAAAATGGCTCGCACTGCTTTTCCGCGGCTGCCTGGCATTGATGATCGGCCTGTTCATGGCGCAACCCGCCCTTGTTTTCCTCTTCCACAAAGAGATCCAGGTCCAGATATCGCTGGACAATGAAGCGAGAAAAGCTGCTAAACGCAAAGAACAGGAAGCCGCGCAGGCATCCGAAAAAAATTACCTGCTGTCAGAAAGAAGCCGGCTGCAATCACAGCTTGATTCCCAATATCATGCGGTGGCAGCTGCCCGGCAGGCATTTATTTCAGAAACAGATGGTACGGGCGGGAGCAGGAAAGTGGGATTGAAAGATATAGCCCGTGTAAAACAGGAAGCTTATCAAAAGCTTGATGCGGAATATCAGGCCAGGCAAACTCTATCTGGCCCCGCTATACGACGCATAGACAGTAATCTGGCAGTACTGGATGCTTCCCTGCAAAAGGAGCAGTTGGCTTTCGATGAACTGCTGAATGATGGTTTCCTCACCCGAATTGAAGCATTAAGCCACCTGATCGCTGCGCATCCGGCGCTTGCTTTCCGGTACTATCTTCTGGTAGCGATTTTACTGACGATTGAGCTGATGCCGGTGTTGGCGAAGTTTCTCCTAAACACACCCGTTTATGAGCAGGCAATAGCATTGCGGGAAGCCAGCGATTTAGCAGATCTAGAGGCGATACACCAAACAGCATCGGCTGCAAAGGTTCATCTCATTGAAAAATCTGCGGAAATGAACCGGCAACTCACAGAGCGGTTCTTTGAGCAATCATATCCGGTTCGGGAAAAAAAGACTGAAAAATATCTGCAGGCCTGGGAAGAAGCACCTTCCGGCAGTTTTCAGCAGGTGTGGGAATCCGTGAAACAGGATATCCTCACTTCTCCGGAAAGCTAAATGACCATCCATCCTTACAGTTTGCATTTTTAGCAAATACCAACTAAATTGTTAGCTCTTTAGCCACCAATCATCCTCTCAAACTGCTTTTATGAAAAAAATGCTTTCGCTGGCCGGGCTTATTCTCGTATGTATTTCAACCGGATATGCGCAGATACATGCCGGACTTTTCCGGTACCCGGATGTTTCAAAAACACAGATTGTTTTTACCTATGCCAATGATATCTGGATCATGCCGAAAGAAGGCGGCATGGCTGTGAAATTGAGCTCCCCTCCCGGAGTAGAATCCATGCCGAAATTTTCTCCGGATGGAAAAACCATTGCTTACAATGCCGCTTATGATGGTAACGGAGATGTATACACCATCCCTGTAACCGGCGGCACCCCGCAACGCCTCACGGAACACAGTGCCTTCGACCGGGTTGTTGACTGGACCAATGACGGTACCCAGGTTTTATTTGCTTCCGGACGGGAAAGCGGCAAAGCACGTTTTAACCAGTTTTATACAGTGCCAGCAACGGGCGGCATTGAAACCAAATTACCGCTGGCCTACGCAGAATACGGCAGTTATTCGCCGGATGGGAAAAAAATGGCTGTCGTGATTATGAGCACCGTCGGCCGTAACTGGAAAAGATACCGCGGCGGTATGAACGGGGATATCCGTATTTATGATTTTGCAGGACAATCACAGGAAAATATCAGCGCCAATTCTGATGCCGATGATGAGTTCCCGATGTGGCATGAGAATGATATTTATTTTCTCAGCGACCGCGGACCTGAAGTGCGGATGAATCTCTGGCGTTATAATACCAGTAATCAATCATTCGAGCAATTGACCCATTTCAAAGATTATGATATACATTATCCTTCGCAGGGACCTGAAGACATCGTTTTTGAAGCTGGCGGAAAGCTCTACCTGTTTTCATTCGCTTCCCAGAAAGCGCATGATATACCTGTTACGGTTGTTTCAGATAACGCATTAATGAAACCTAAGATCACGCGTGCTGTCAATTACATCCAGCATGTTGCAATCAGCCCCGACGGCAAACGGGTACTGGTGGAAGCGAGAGGAGACCTTTTCTCTGTACCGGCCGAAGAAGGTTATGTAAAAGATCTTACGCAAAGCTCCGGCGTAGCAGAACGCTATCCTTCCTGGTCGCCTGATGGAAAAACAATCGCTTACTGGAGTGACCGTTCCGGTGAATATGAACTGTGGATGATGGAAGCAGGCAAAGAAAATACCGCACACAAAATCACCAATTATGGCGCCGGTTACCGATACCACTTGTATTGGTCGCCCGACAGTAAGCATCTGGTATTTATTGATAAAGCCGCCAAAATAAAATTGTATGATATTGCCTCCGGCGTGACGACTGATATTGATCAGGGCCTTTACTTCTCACATGGCAATATGGAAAATTTCACAGTCAGTTGGTCACCGGATAGCCGCTGGCTGGCTTATAGCCGTGACCTGCCCAACCAGCATACCGCAGCTTTTATTTATGATCTCAACAATCAAAAAAGCACCCAGATAACCAGTGGATTTT
>CAZAOR010000273.1:0-8416 GCA_964486805.1 uncultured Sediminibacterium sp.
GTTTGTTTTTTGGGCGGAATGCCAGGGCCGGAAACAGGAAGATCCCTGAAATAATTACAGGCAGGATACGCATACAGGTAAATTTTCAGCAAATTAGTCCGCCTGCTATGCAGTTTGTTGCCGTTTATATTTTTTAACAACTGTGTGTTTAACCAATCAGGCCGGCGCTTCGGCTGATCTCCAGCATCCGTTCCATGGGTTTCAGCGCTGCCAAACGAAGTGATTCTTCCATCCTGATTTCCGGCGCTTCATAGGCCATACACAGGTAAAGTTTTTCAAGCGTATTCAGCTTCATGTGCGGACAATCATTACATGCGCAGTGGTTATCCGGTGGCGCGGGTATAAATGTTTTCTGGGGACTTGCCTGTTGCATCTGGTGCAGGATACCTGTTTCCGTAGCCACAATATAACTTCCGCTGTCATCCTTCTGTGTGTATGCCAAGAGTTGTGTTGTACTGCCGATATAGTCTGCCTCTCTTAACAGCGCTTCTTCACATTCCGGATGGGCGATCATTTTGGCTTCCGGGTGCCGGATTTTCAGCTTTTTTATCTTCTCAAGGCTGAATATCTCATGTACCATACATGCACCATTCCATAACAGCATATCCCTTCCTGTTTTCCGGGCAAGATATGCCCCCAGGTTCCTGTCCGGTGCAAAAAGGATGGGTTGATCAGCGGGAACGCTTTCTATGATCTTTTCTGCATTACTGCTTGTACAAATAATATCACTCAGCGCTTTTATATCAGCCGTACAGTTGATATAGGAAATAACCAGGTGGTCCGGATGCTTTTCTTTAAAAGACCGGAACAGGGGTGCGGGGGCGCTGTCGGCAAGAGAGCATCCGGCTTTCAGATCAGGCAGCAATACTTTCTTTGACGGATTAAGAATTTTGGCTGTCTCTGCCATAAAATGCACCCCGGCAAAAACAATCAGGTCTGCGTTGGTTTTCCTGGCCGCCTGTGCCAGACCCAGGCTATCCCCGATATAATCCGCTACGTCCTGTATATCCGGTTCCTGGTAATAATGCGCCAGTACCACTGCATTCTTTTCCTTTTTAAGCCGCTCTATTTCCGCAAACAGGTCCAGCCGGGGATCTATCTCCCGGTCGAGGAATCCCTTTTCCATCACTACATCCTGATCTGTGTGCATTTCTTCCGTATTAATAAGAAATAATACTATTTATATAAAACACCTATTACTATTATAGCTGTGGATTTCGGGATAACTTAATTATCCCCAGTAGGCAAAGTTAAAACAGAAGGGATTATCCACCGAAAATCCACCGGTTATTCAACCAATAAAACCTGAGTGGCATTGATTTTTAGTGTTTTATATACATCTGTGCAAAACAGGATACACAATTCCGCCGGCGGGTAATCCACAGCCAGCGCACTGTTACTTAACCGGGATAATAAGGCAGTGAGATAGTCACCTACTCTTTTTTAGGACTGTCACTTCTGGTAATTATACTTTTTCTTTCCCCGCTTTTTTTTGAGTCTTGGGGGGTTTTCCACAGGAAATAGGGTTTATTCACGGATGGTTGTGAATGGAACACCGTTGCCAATATCCCGGGCTGTCGTTTTTCTGCAGCGAGACGGCGCCCGAAACGCTTGACAGAATTAAGCAGAACGCAGTTATCCACAATTTGTTCTAATGTTTTATTCCCCTATTTTTGCCTCCCGTTTACCAAAGACGGAATGTATCTTAAAATACCTAATTCTTTATGTCTGTTATTCAAAGTATTCGTGACAAGGGTGCCTGGATCATTTTCGGGATCATTGCGCTGGCGTTGATCGCTTTTATCCTCCAGGACGGTATGCGTCGAGGAGGGAGGATGTTTTCCAATACCGATGTGATTGGAAAAGTAAACGGTGAAAAAATCCTGAAAGGTGATTTTGATGAGCACCGGGCTTTACAGGAAAAAATGTACGGACCGCAGGGTGCCCCAAGTGAACAGATCATTGCTGCTGTATGGAACCAGGAAGTGAGTGAGCGACTGATGGGACAGGAGTATGATAAATTAGGATTGCAGGTTTCTCCGAAAGAACTCAGTGATATCCTTTTTGGCGATAACTCTCCGTTGCGCCAGGAATTTACTGATCCGAAAACCGGCGAATTCCGCGCAAATGATGCACGCCAGGCTTTTGCACAGTTAAAAAGAAGCAAAAATGCCGATCAGATTAAAATGATCAACAGTGTTTATATTGATCCAGCTGTTCAGCAAACACTGCGTACCAAATACCAGAACCTGCTTTTGCAAGCGGCATATATACCCAAATGGATGCTTGAAAAGCAGCAGGCTGATAATGCGTCCATTACTTCTTTCTCTTATGTTTACGTTCCCTATATGTCTGTTGCGGATTCCCTGGCCAAGGTGAGTGATGCAGAGATAGCGGACTATGTAAAATCCCATGCGAATGAATTCAGAAAGGAAGAAGAAACCAGAAATGTTTCTTATATAACATTCAGTGCCGCCCCCAGCTCCAATGACAGTGCAGAAGTATTGAAACAGATCGCCGACCTGAAAGCTGGTTTTGCGGAAACACATGACGAAGAAGCCTATTTGAGCAAGGTTGGCAGTGAAGTTCCTTTTTATAACAGCTATTTCAGCAAGAGCCGCTTGCAACAGGCAAATAAAGATACCCTGGTTAAAATACCGGTTGGCCAGGTGTATGGGCCTTATATCGACGGGGGTAATTATATCCTGGCAAAAATGGTCGGACAACGCCAATGGCCGGATAGTGCCAAGGTTCGTCATATATTGATTGCTACATCCGATCCCCGCAGCGGGCAGATGATACGGCCAGATAGTATTGGCAAAAAACTCATCGACAGCATCCAGACGGCTATTAAAAACGGTGCCAATTTTGATTCACTCTGTCTGAAGTATTCAGACGATCCCGGCAGCAAGGAAAAAGGGGGGGTGTATGATTATTTTCCGCAAGGGAATATGGTAATTCCATTCAACGATTTTGCTTTTGATAATCCGGTAGGTACCAAAGGCGTTGTGAAAACCGATTATGGTTATCATTATGTGGAGGTCCTGGGACACAAAGGAATGGGGACTGCTTACAAGATCGCCTACCTCGCCAAAAGTGTTCGTGCCAGTCAGGAAACTGATAATCTGGCCAGCAACGCTGCTGCCCAATTTGCGGTTTCCTGCAAAAACGCCCAACAGTTTAATACAGGGGCTGAAAAAATTCATAAACAGATACTCAGCGCCAACGACATTAAACAAAATGATTACATGATGCCGGGAATCGGGCAGAGCAGGACCCTGGTTCGTTGGGTGTATGAACACAATGTGGGTGATATCTCTGATCCGGTATCTATCGGCGATCAGTATATTGTTGCTATCATTTCTGCTGTTAACCCGGCTGGGCTGGTTTCAGTAGCAGAAGCCCGTCCAATAGTAGAAACCATTTTGCGCAACAAAAAGAAAGCTGCAAAAATAATACAGACCCAGTTCAAGGGCAATAGCCTGCAGGCTTATGCAACCAGTTCCGGAGCACCTGTACGCCAGGCAGACAGCCTGAGTTTTGCAGCCCCCTTCATATCCGGCGTGGGCAGTGAGCCCAAGATCGTTGGGGCAGGATTCAATAAAAGCCTGTTGAATAAGACCAGCACACCGATTGCCGGTGAAACCGGCGTTTTTGCCATACAGGTAAACAGTATTGGTGCAAAAGCGAGTGCCAGTGATCCGGAAACGGTTAAACAGGGGATGTTGCAATCTGTGAAAATGCTCTCTTATCGCGGACTGGATGCTCTGCGGAAAGCGGCAGATATCAAAGATTACCGATCCAAATTTTTCTGATACAACCCACTAATTGCGAGTAAAGGCCCGGCCCTCAAAGCCGGGCTTTGTTTTGCGCATAGCGAAAACGGGGAATGGGCAGACTGACTACCTTTGTAAAAATTACCGGTATGTCGGAAATCCTGGTGAACAAAGTAGCAGCCAGCGGCCTGGTTACCCTGGACCTGGCAGAATTTTACCCTAAAGAAGAGATCGTATTATTCGATCTAAAAGACTTCCTTTTCATGGGGTTGATATTGAAAGAAAAAGATTTCAGAACGGCTCTGCAGGAACTCGACTGGACAGGCTACCAGGATAAAATCGTTGCGATTACCTGTTCAACGGATGCAATTATTCCCGTTTGGGCATACATGCTGGTTGCGGCATATCTGCAACCCCGGGTAAAGGCATTGGGCATTGGTACGGAAGAACAAGTCAGAAAGGAACAGTTATGCAATGCTATCAGGGACATGGACACGGCTGCCTTCCAGGACCAGCGGGTGGTGATAAAAGGATGTGGAGAACTCCCGATCGGGGAAGATGCTTACCTGGCCATTACCGCAAAACTGTTGCCTGTTGTTAAAAGTATCATGTATGGCGAACCATGCAGTACGGTACCGATCTATAAAAGAAAATGATCAGCCGACAGGCTGCCGGTTTTTCACTTCTTCAAAACGATCATCATAGTCCTCCCGGATGGTTCCAAAAATCCGGTACCAGAATAAAAAATACAAACCATAATTCCCGGTAAAATACTGGTGGTGCTGGTTATGGTTAACGGCTGTATTGATCCACCGGCCGAGCCTGCTTTTTGAAAACCCTTTCGGATATAATTCATAACCCAGATGACCATAAACATTATAGAGGATCATCACGAGAAAAAATACCATCAGATGCAGGCGGTGAACCGGGATGGTGAAAAGAAATACGATGAGGATTCCTACTTCAACCAGGGCTTCCAGGGGATGAAAGGCATAAGCGGCCCAGGGTGAGGGATTGGTTGAGCGATGGTGCACAAGATGAAACCATTTGAAAAGCCGGGGATGATGCATCAGTCGGTGCAGAAAGTAAAAATAGGTATCATGGATAAGGAACAACACTGGAAAAACCAGCCAGAAATACCACCAGCCATGGTCTGCAATATTTTTATAGCGAGTTGTGTGCGGTGCTATATGCGGATCGTATAAAAAAACAACCGCGACAGCCGAAAAAATCGCAATGGTGAGCAGCGAATAGAGGATCTCGCGGAGATAATCGCTGTTTTTCGGGAAGCGTGATTGGATCTTTTGATAAAACCAATCGTTTCTTCTCAAGAGGTACCAGATGCAAAAACTAGCCCCGGCCAGTAGCAGGTAGCGGCCGCCGATCAGCCAGGCAGTTTGAAAAAAAGCGCGGTAAAACACACAACAAAATACCAAAACAAAGGCTTATGCAGCCGTTGCAGCCTGCTGAAACCGTGTTAAATTTTTCAAGGCCTGGCGTCGAACCCTGGATTGCATAAAATTAGACCATCCGAAAAGCCAGCCCGGAATACCGAGGGCCTGGCGACTCCAGGTATAAAATCCAAAGGCATCGGAGTGTTCAATGATCAAACCATCCGCGAGCCGCATGTAAGCTCGGACCTTGTTGATAACTGGGCGGCCGGTTGCACGGAAACGGTATTTCGCAATCCAGTCGGTGGTGCAATACTCTTCATCCAGTTCCTGGATATTGTTGAATTCCAGCGTAAAATCAGTGGCGGTTTTGCACAGCATCTGCCACATGGAGCCGATCTGATCTCCCTGCAGCATCCCGAAAACCGGATCAAGAAAAACAGCTTCCGGATGATAACAGGATCTCATGCCTGCAGCATCCAGATGCTGAAAGGCGGTATAAAAATGCGTAATGGTTTCCTTGTTTTGCATAGTGACTATTTAATGGGCTTCCAGCCAGTTCTGGCCGGATCCTACTTCAGCTTCTACAGGAACTGCATTGGGTAATTCCAGGGCATGGATCATCCCGTTCAGGATTACATGCTTAAGCTGATCAGCTTCTTCCAGCAACACATCGAATACCAATTCATCATGTACCTGAAGGATCATTTTGGACTGTAGCCCAGCCTGCTTAATGTCTCTGTGTATGCGGATCATGGCTAATTTAATCATATCCGCAGCTGTTCCCTGGATGGGCGAATTAATAGCATTTCTTTCCGCGTAGCCTCGTACGGTGAAGTTGGAAGAATTGATATCGCGCAGCCAGCGTTTACGCCCCAAAAGCGTTTGTACATAGCCGTGTTGCTGGGCAAATTGAATGGTATCGTTCATGTAACTGGTGATACCTGTAAACTCTTTTTTGTAGTTATCGATGATCTCTTTTGCTTCGGATCGGGATATGCCGAGATTGTCCGCGAGACCGAATGCGCCCTGGCCATAGATAATACCGAAATTGACGCTCTTTGCTTTGTATCGCATTTCTTTGGTCACTTCTGATTCCGGCACCTTGTAAACCCTTGCGGCAGTTGCGGTATGGATATCCTTGCCCTGTTGAAAGGCCTCACACATATTGGGATCACCGCTGATTGCGGCCACAATACGCAATTCAATCTGTGAATAATCCGCGCTCATCAGAATATGTTCTTCATCCCTGGGAATAAAGGCTTTTCTGATTTCACGGCCCCGGCTGCTTCGGATGGGTATGTTTTGCAGGTTGGGATTATTGCTGCTCAGGCGCCCGGTTACGGCAACTGCCTGCGCATAGGAAGTGTGTACCCTGCCTGTTTTGGAATTGATCAGTTCGGGAAGGGCGTCCACATAGGTGCTTTTAAGTTTTGTCAGTTCCCGGAACCCAAGAATGTCCGCAACGATCGGATTGCTATGTGCCAGCTTCTGCAAAACATCTTCACTGGTGGCATATTGGCCGGTCTTCGTTTTTTTGGCCTTGGGATCAATTTTCAGGACCTCAAATAAAACCTCCCCCAACTGTTTAGGGGATGCCAGATTGAAGCGGACACCGGCCTGTGCATATACACTCTCCTCGCATTGCTGCGCATCTTTTTCCAGGACCTTGCTATATTCTTTCAGGAAAGATACGTCCAGTTTGACGCCTTCGAATTCCATATCAGTCAGCACCCGCACCAGCGGATTTTCCACCTCATTAAATACCCGTTCTACTTCTTTTTCCTTGAGCAGGGGGACAAATATTTTTTTCAGCTGCAGTGTAATATCAGCGTCTTCCGCGGCATATTCTTTCACTTTTTCTACGGCCACCTCCCGCATATTACTTTGTGTTTTTCCTTTTTTCCCGATTAACTCATCAATATGTACCGGTTCATAGCCGAGATATTGTGCACTCAGCAGATCCATACTTCTTCGGCCTTCGGGTTCAATGAGGTAATGAGCCAGCATGGTATCGAAAATGGGACCGGATAGGGTTCGGCCATACCATTTCAGCACCAGCAAATCATACTTCAGGTTTTGCCCAACCCAGCGGATTTTTGTTTCAGAGAAGAGCGGATCAAATTTTTGCAGGATAGTTTCTACTTCCGACCGGCTGGCAGGACAGGGGATATAATATGCACGCCCATTCGTATAAGCAAAACTCATTCCAACCAGTTCTGCTTCATTTGCATCGATATGCGTGGTCTCTGTGTCAAAACAAATTTCTTCCTGCTGCAAAAGTTCTTTCACCAGTTCATCAATTGCATCACCTTCAATCAGGAAGTATTCATGGGGTGTGTTGTGTATATTTTGTGTTGCTACAAGACCTCCGGCAGAATCATCAGCCGGGTTTTCGGGCTTTTCTTCTGCAACCGCGTTTCCCTTTCTGGCGCGAGATGCGGGCTTTTCAGCGACTTCATTACCAAAGAGGTCGGTTTGAACGGCAGTCGGCGGAGCCTGGAAAGCACTGAAGGAATCTCCGAGGATTCTCTTTCCCAATGTTTTGAATTCGAGCTCGGAGAATACTTCTGCCAGCAGTTCTTTGTTCCATTCTTTCAACCGGTAATCCTCTTCATGAAATTCAACCGGAGCATCCGTGATAATGGTGGCCAGTTTTTTACTCAGGATGGCCATTTCCCGGCCATTGCGCACCTTTTCGCCCAGGGCGCCCTTGATATTTTCGGCGTTTGCGAGAATGTTTTCGAGTGTATCATATTCTTTCAGCAGTTTGGCGGCGGTTTTTTCACCCACCCCCGGAATCCCGGGAATATTGTCAACAGCATCCCCCATCAGTCCCAGCATATCGACAACCTGTTCCACTCGTTTGATATCCCATTTTTCACAGATTTTCTCGGCAGTCAGTATTTCTTCCGGGTTACCAAAGGATGGGGGTTTGTAAATATATACATGCGGGTGTATCAGCAATTGCCCATAGTCTTTATCCGGCGTTACCATATATACTTCATAGCCCATATCCGCCGCCTGCCAGGCCACGGTTCCGATCACGTCATCCGCCTCATATCCGTCTTTTTCAACCACGGGTATATTGAAACCCTCGATGATCCGCTTGATATCGGGCAGAGCGTCCAGCAGATCCTCCGGTGCCTCCTGCCGGTTGGCTTTATAGGCTGTAAAATCAATATGACGTTCGGTTGGTGCATGGGTGTCAAAACAAACAGCGAGGTGGGTGGGCTTCTCCTTATTGAT
>CAZAOR010000274.1:0-5744 GCA_964486805.1 uncultured Sediminibacterium sp.
ATGCATCATGATTGTGAATTTAAGTGAACAACACAGCCTGGTTTCCAACTGGGTAGCCGAATTGAGAGACGTCCAGATTCAGTGTGACCGGATGCGTTTCAGGAGGAACCTGGAGAGGATTGGTGAAGTGGCAGCCTATGAGATCAGTAAAAAATTACCCTGGAAAACGGTTGAAATCACGACACCATTAGGCACGCATGAAAGCAAAATGCTGGAAGAGCAACCGGTGTTGGCTACCATACTACGGGCAGGTCTGCCCCTGCACAATGGCATGCTGAACTATTTTGATAAAGCTGACAATGCATTTATCTCCGCTTATAGAAAACATCACCGTGACGGCAGTTTCGAAATAAGCCTGGAATATATGAGCTGCCCTTCCCTCGAAAACAGGATAGTACTCATCAGCGACCCCATGCTGGCAACAGGGGCTTCCATTGTCAAAACCATCCAGTATATGAGAGATGAGGGCTCGCCCAAAGCAATTCATATTGTGGTAGCCATTGCCTGCACAGTTGGGATTGAATTCATCCACCGTGAGTGCGGAAATGATATCCAGATCTGGTGTGGCGATATCGATGATGAGCTCACGGCTAAGGGGTATATTGTTCCGGGACTTGGGGATGCCGGTGACCTGGCATTCGGTACCAAACTGCAGTCCTGATTGGTTAGCGATCGTTAAGACCAGCCTAATATTTAAGCGGGGCAACCCCGAGCCGGATTATTCAGTATTTTCGGCACAGAAGGCGAGCTATGCACAAATTGATCCTGACAGGCTGTTTATATATCGCAGCGCTGCAGCTATTGCAGGCGCAGGATCCGCATTATTCCCAGTTCTTTTCTTCCCCATTGACTATTAACCCGGCCCTCACCGGTAAGTTTTCCGGCGACTACCGGCTTAGCGGTAATTACCGGAACCAATGGCCCAGTATTGCCAATGCTTTTACCACCGTCAGCGCTTCTGCCGACTTTCATCTGATGCAAAATCATTTGCCTTCCAACGATGCTTTTGGAGCCGGTTTCATGGCTTATAATGATAAAAGCGCCAATGGCGCTGTCAATTTCAACTATTTTGCCGCTTCACTTGCCTACCACAAAGGCCTGGATGAAGATGGCAATAATACCCTGGGTGGCGGTTTCCAGGTTACCTATGCCAATATGCTGATCAATACCGCCGGACTAACTTTTGAAGACCAGTTAACCAGTTCCGGTTTTACGGGCGTAACCTCCGAGGTTTTTAACAATGCTTCCCTCAAAACAAATTACCTGGATGTAAATGCGGGTGTGCTATACAACGGCAGCACCGATGATCGTAATAATTTTTACCTGGGCGCCAGCATTTATCATATCAACCGGCCCAAGCAAAGTTTTACCGGAGCAGACTATGTACTGAACCCCCGTACCACGATACATGGGGGCGGGTATTTCCCGCTCAGTGATGTCGCTACACTCCATATCAGCGCCATGCAAACCTTTCAGGGTGGCGCCTCGGAAACCTTATTGGGGGGGGCGGTTCAACTGACAGCTAACCCCGAAGTACCCAAACCAACCAGCCTTTATTTGGGCAGTTGGGTGAGGCTGAAAGATGCTTTTATCCCTTACCTGGGACTTGAGTTTGACGATTTTCGCCTGGGAATCACCTATGATTACAATACTTCTGCGCTGAAAACCGCTTCCCAGAACAGAGGAGGTATCGAGATCTCTCTGATTTATGTTCACCGGCCATCCACAGATCATCCGATCAGTTGTCCGAAGTTCTAAACACCTTATTTCAGCAGCGGAAAAAGTTGCAGTAATCTTTTTAACCTGTCTTCGTATGTCAATACGCCGCTATGGGTCTGCTGGCTGTCAATAAAAACAGTTGCCCCGCCGATATGTTTGACCTGATCGAGTACCTCCTCCTTGATATTCGTAACCGGAACATGCAGCGAATCAGTGAGCAGTTTCGCAACCAAGGCACTATTTTGATCAGTTCCGCCCACATGGGTAAATATGTTAACGAAGCGGTGGCCGGGTTGTTTGATCCATTCGAGATAGGCTTCATTACCGCCATAAAGTGCATCAAATAACAGCACTTCTTTCACGGGTGTATAATTGAGTATCCGGCTGATAACGCGATATGCGCCACTATGGCCGCCCAGGGTAATATTACAATCAGAAAAATGCCGGGTACTTTTTTTCAGGAAATGATGGGTGGCCAGTGTATCCAGCACTTCATTTATCAGGGCCTGGAACTGTGCCGGCTGTTCCAGTTTACCGCCATAGCTGTCCGGTGCGTTTTTAGGCCCTTCTACCATGATCCATACGGCATTGCGGCGGGAAGCGAAGAATTGTTCGGTTACCCGGTACTTTTGATTGGCGGTATCAAGATTATTACTCCAGCCATGAAACCAGTATATCAGTTCCGGGTGTGCGGAAGGACGATAATAAGCTGGCACATACACCCAAACAGAACTATCGTTGTAATGCGAAGCCGCATCGTATAACTGACCCTGGTAAAGATGGCCTTTTGCCCGGGCGGTATCCGGGAACATGGCATGGGAGGAACTGAACCGGATATGCGTGCCTGGCTGGGCCTTCGCCTTTGCAGATCCCAGGAGCACCATCAGACAGATAAGGAATTGTAATTTCATGGTCTTCCGCTAAGATAAGGATGATCCCTGATGATAAACCGGTAAGGCAATAGGGCATCCTTGCCGGCATAGTCCACCCCGATCCTTGGTGTTGCGGCAATCCTGCGGCTGGATAAACGGAAACCATCATCGGCAAGCCATATCGTATTGCCCTGCAGTGATAATCCGGTATGCCGGGTATCAATCCCCATGGCTTTGCTGAGATTACCCGGGCCGCTGGTAAGGGCCGGTAAGTTTGCCTGTTTACCGGTTCTGCGTGTCATGGCGGCCATGCCTTCCACCGGTTCGGCTGCGCGCAGCAGGATCGCATGCGGCATTCCGGCTGTATGGGTCACTACATTAAAAAGGGCATGAATTCCATAGCAAAGGTAAACATAAGCCAACCCTCCCGGCTGGTACATAACTGCCGTACGGTTGGTATGTCTTCCGTTCCAGGCATGCGATGCACGATCCGTAATACCATGATAGGCTTCTGTTTCCACAATACGCACTGCACATCGCATACCTCCCAGGTTTGTGACCAGTAATTTACCCAATAACTGCCTGGCGATGAGATTGGTGTTCCCCCGCTGATAGAAGCTTTCCGGCAATATTTGCCAGTTTTGCGGCGTTATAACAGACATACGGTAAAACTACGGATTGTGCTACCTTCGCGAGGCACTAAAAACCATGCTGAAAGAGATCATCATTGCCATACAGGCCTATTTTCAGGCGCATCGCTTTATCCGTCAGCACGGTTTATGGAAATGGATCATTATTCCCGGTGTCATTTATGCCACGCTTTTTGTAATAAGTATGCACTATTTCACGCATACTTCCAGCAATTTCATACAGTGGATGGCCCTGAAGACAGGGATCAGCAGGTGGCTGGAAAGAATTGATAACAGTTTTCTGGGCTTCCTGTTCATCATGGGGAATCTGCTGCTATGGCTGATCCTGATGTTATTCTATTTTTCTCTTTTTAAATACATCATTCTGATTGTTGGTTCCCCCCTTTTTGCCTACCTGAGTCAGAAAACGGAAGCCATCATTGAAGGCAGGGATTCCTTTTTTACTTTTTCCCAGCTCTGGCAGGATGTAAAAAGAGGCGTTGCGATTGCCGGACGGAACTGTCTTTGGCAAACGGTGTATGTGCTGTCTATCCTGTTACTGATCCTGATTCCGCTGGTTGGCTGGCTCACCCCGATCCTGGCGGTTCTGGTTGAGTGCTATTATTATGGATTTTCCATGCTGGACTACAGTATGAAACGGCACCAGCGTTCAGAATCAGAGAGCATATTTTTCATCGGTAATCACAAGGGACTCGCGATCGGCAATGGCCTGATCTTTTACCTGATGCACCTGGTACCGGTATTGGGATGGATACTGGCACCCGCATATTCTGTGATAGCCGCTACACTGAGTATGCATCCCTTAAAGCACCAGGATAAGTAATTTCGCGGCAACCACCAAGCACCCATCAAGGCATGTCAAAAGGAAAAGTTTACCTGATTCCTACCGTTCTGGCAGCAGAGGCCCTGGAAAGTATCCCTGCGTATGTGCTGGATGCAGTCAGGGACTGCCAGGCTTTTTTTGTAGAGCAGGAGAAAACTGCCCGGAGATACCTGAAAGCCCTTTGGAAAGAAATGGTGATTGATCATTATACCTGGGTACGGATTCCGGAAAACGGTGAGGAGGCGATTCCGGCTTTTATCCAACTCCTGCGCGAAGGCAAGCATATAGGTATCCTCAGCGAAGCGGGTTGTCCGGGTGTAGCAGATCCGGGACAGGTACTGGTGGCTGCAGCCCAGGAATCAGGGTTTACCGTAAAACCCCTCACCGGGCCAAATTCCATATTGCTGGCCCTGATGGCAAGCGGCATGAACGGACAGCATTTCCAGTTTCATGGCTATCTGCCCATCGATGCGGTTGCACGGAAAAGAAAACTGAAAGAACTTGAATCCCATTCCCGCACACATTCCTGCACAGAGATATTCATTGAAACACCCTATCGCAATCATGCCCTGTTGAAGGATATTTTACAAACCTGCCATTCCCATACCCGGCTATGCGTTGCGGTTCAAATTACAGGCCCCGAAGAATACATCCGTACCCTGCCTGTCCGGCAATGGCAGGAGCAGGCGCCGGATCTGCATAAAAAACCGGCAATCTTTTTACTGCTGGCTTCTACTATTTAGTGCGGGGCTGGATAACAGATTCTCCCTGCTGGCCACGGACTTCATAAATACTGTCTACAATATACTTTTGCATACCGCGCCACGGCAGGGCTCCGAAATATTGTTTGTAATGCACATTCACTTCCCTGCCGGATACTTTCAGTAATTGTTCGGCCACATCGGGTTTGGTTACACTGAAGGAGAACTCATTGCTTTGCACATTGGCTTTAAAACCGCTCAGGATAATTTTTCCTTCATAGGTCTTGAACAGAATTCCCTTTTTCTGGATAATGTTCAGGGTACCTGCCTGGGTACCATCAGCCAATACAAAATAATAACGCCAGTATATAAAAATTGCCAGGAAAAGAATCAGTACGATCAGTGAAATCCTGAAAGCTTTTTTCATTGGGTGCCGTATTTGTCTACAAGGTAGATCAATGCTGCCATGTTTATCGCTCCGAGTAACAACTCCCGTTTGTTGATCTTTTCAAACGTATCACTGCGGGCGTGGTGTACATCAAAATATCGTTGCTGGTCGGGATTCAGTTCACCAACAGGGATACCCAGTACCTGGTTCAGGGGGCTCACATCGGCTCCGCCGCCGTCCTGCGACATTTCATAAACCCCATAAGGTACCAGCAGGGGCAGCCATTGGTGAAAATGCGCATATTGTTGCGGTGTGACTTTGAGCGAAAACCCGCGGGGTGTCCATCCGCCGGCATCCGATTCGAACGCGAAAATGTGCTTTTCCCCCTTGGCTTTTGCTTCCGCGGCATACTTGGTACCGCCGCGCAGGCCATTTTCTTCATTGGCAAACAGCACAAACCGGATGGTGTGCCTGGGATGGTAACCGATGGCTTTCAATGCCCGCATGATCTCGATGGTATGCACCACCCCTGCCCCATCATCGGTGGCGCCTTCATTGATATCCCAACTGTCCAGATGGCCGCCAACCGTA
>CAZAOR010000275.1:0-2522 GCA_964486805.1 uncultured Sediminibacterium sp.
CGTGGAATCCGATTTCACCGCCGCCGCCGGCAACGGTTTGCGCAACATGCAAAAGCGTTTGACGGATATTGGCGGCTCTTGCCGAATCCAGTCAAAATCCGGCGAAGGCACAACCGTTCAATTCATTTTGCCATTTGAGCCAGCCCATGAATAAAAACCAATCCATCATCAAAGTATCCATCGTGGACGACGAAGCGGCTTTGCGCCAGTCCATCGCCACGTTCATCAACGGCGCGAACGGATTTCGCTGCGTGAGCGCCTACGGCAGCGGCGAGGAAGCCTTGAAACAGTTGCCCGCCGACCCGCCTGACGTGGTGTTGATGGATATTCACATGACCGGCATGAGCGGCATCGAATGTGCCAAGCGATTGAAGGCCGCGCTGCCGCAGATGCAAATTTTGATGCTGACGGTTTATGAGGACACGGAACAGATTTTCAAGGCGCTTTCCGCCGGCGCGAGCGGTTATATGTTGAAGCGATTGACGCCGGCCAAATTGCTGGAAGCGATTCAGGATGTCTGCGCCGGAGGGTCGCCGATGTCCAGTTCCATCGCGCGCAAAGTGGTGGATTCCTTTCAAAAAGCGGAACAGGCCGACGATGAAAAAGCGCGCCTGTCTCCGCGGGAACAAAGCGTGCTGGATTCTCTGGCCAAGGGACTGACCTACAAACAAACCGCCGACCAACTGGGCATCAGCATTGACACCATCCGCACTTACATCCGGCGCATCTACGAAAAGCTGCACGTGCAGTCCCGCACGGAAGCGGTGGCGAAGTATTTGCGCAATTGAAACCAACTCCCTTTTGAAGTCTTCATATTGTAGCCATTTCATGCGACTACTGAAATTGATTGCAAAGCGTTAGCTTAAAGTCACGGCCAACTCCTGTGTGCAAATAAAATGTAGCGCAGGTTTGGCGGCAAATAGATTTTGCGACCAAATTATGAATTCGCTCCACAGAAAAAATTTTGCGAACGAAGTTTCACCGTCTTTTCAGACGCGCAGCGCGACAAGTTGTTTGACTCCCGCTTTTACCTTGATTGAGTTGTTGGTGGTCATTGCGATTATCGCCATTCTGGCGGCCATGCTGCTTCCGGCTTTGAGCAAGGCAAAGGACCGGGCGTTGGCAATCGCCTGCTTGAGCAACACCAAGCAGATTGCCCTCGGCTTCACCATGTATGCAGGCGATAACAGAGACTATTTTCCTTCGCCGCCGGATTGGTATGTGAATGGCGCAGTCTACAAAAATGCGCATGGGAAACAGGGCGGCATCGAATGGTTTTATGGAACCAGTCCAAGTTCTTGGGTTCCTAATTCACCGGCGCCCATGATGGCGAATTATCTGCCGAATAATAAAGTCTGGGTTTGTCCCAAACGGAAGCGGGGATTGGATTATCCGAGTGAACCCGGAGAGTGGGACCCCAGCATCACCGGATTTCTTTCCTACGGCTTTAACGACCTTGGCGTTTTTGGCGCCGTGGATGCCAGCGGTCAAATGCAAAATGCCAAACCCTTCAAATCTTCCTCGGTTTCGAGGCCGTCGGACTTGGTGGCTCTTACTGACACGAGTGGCTCGATCAATCCAATTAGCACGGCAACGGCTGCCGCGTGGTTGGATTCCGTGTGGTCGGGCAGCTCCGGACCCAATGCGCCCGTATCCAACGGATTTAATGACCGCCTTCAGACCGCTTATGCGAAACATAACAATCGCGTGAATGTCATTTATGTGGATGGCCACGCCGCGCCCTCATTGCCAAGCGCTTTAACTTGGGGACAATTCTACGGCGTTTTCACGCCCGGCGTGGCGCTGCCTTGCTCGGCCAATCAATTGAATTCCAGCGTGCAATCGGACGCTTCCATCAGCAAACCGGCGTATGACAGCGTGCAATGGTCGGGCGCGCCGGAATAGCCGTCACCACTTCATGCGACTGGTGGAAAATGCGGGCGTTGATAACGTGAGGGCAAATTCACAAGACGATTCCAAACGGATGTCTTTTGGTTTTGAAAAAATTGGCAGTGGCATTTAACCATAAACACTAAACTTAAAAAGTTATGAGACAAAAAACAAAATGGCTGGCAGGCGCGTTGGCGGCGACAGGCAGTCTGCTGATGCTGGGTTCGGCGCAGGCGCAAGGAACAATGTATGTTTTGAGCGATTTTTCGTCCGGTTTCAGCCTGTCCGCCACCTACGCGAATTGGGATCAGGACGGATCGCAAGTAATCAATGGCGGCACGGGTTATACGCCGACATTGACCTCCAGCGCCTCCGGTTTTGAAGTCAACGCCCAAGGTTACGGCAGCGGCGCTTACAATCTGCCGACGCCGTTGAACGCGGCGGGCGCCACCATGTGGCAACTGACTTTCACCATCAATGCTCCCAGCGGGACTTATTGGATGAACCCGGGCGCTGATATTTCCGACGGCACGCACCAAGTCACTTTAGTGGCAGCTAATGCGCCGGACGATCCACCGCCGGGAACAACTGATAATTATGGTAATTATACCGGCGGAAACACATATACCTTA
>CAZAOR010000276.1:0-6320 GCA_964486805.1 uncultured Sediminibacterium sp.
ACTTTATAAGTTTGATAATGCATTTTTCAGGGTGGCCGCCGGCAGTTCCTGTAATCCATTGATCACTTCTGCATCCTGTGAGCGGAATCGTTCTTTGACCGGACTGGGTTCACCTGCCAGGTAAATGATCTTTTTCTTCAAAGGTTTTTCCCTGCCATACCCGCTGATCTTGAGGAAATCCCTGGTTTTTGAGCGGAGCCAAATTTCATTGGCCTTTCCATAAAAGATGACGGCTATATCACAGATTTTCAGGTTTTCGATATGGTCCTCCCGTATCTGCGATTCGTCTCCTTCGAACAAGGGTAACATCACTTCAAACCCGCTATTGAAAAGGAAATCCTCCAGGGGTGCAATCAGGTCCAGGTCCTGCATATCACAGATCAGGTAAACAATCCCTGTGTTTTTCTCTTCCACAGCGACTTCCGTAACAGGCACATTTTTTTCTTCGGCCTTTGCCCTTTCTTTTTCGATGGCTGCAATTTTATCGAATACAATTGCTTTGAAGTCCTCCAGGGAACTGAATACCAGGTCTGCGCCGGTCAGGCCTTCGGTTCCGTTGCTAAGTTTTTGCACAAATGCCTGTTGTCTTTCTTCTTTGGGTGAAAAACCATCTGGTATCCAGATCAGCCGGGGAAGGTTATTAACAGCACTTACTGCTGCTGCTGCCTGGTTTTGAATTTCCACAATAGACTGTTGGGTTCCTTCGGGGACAATTCCATAGTTTTCGCCCACCAGGTGTATGGCGAGATCCGAGTCTTTGAGATAAGCCTGTACCTGCTCTGTCATTACCGGGGCAATCAAAGGCAATTGTTTGTCGGGAAACAAGGGGCAACCCGCGTCCTGGAGTTCCCTGCGCAGGCTATCCCGGAATTCTCTGGTTTCATAACTGGATTCCGCCAGGTATATCTTCAAGGGTGTTTTACCCTGGGAGGATGGTTTTGCGGGAGATGCACCGCCCACAGCACCCAGGGTTGCTTTTTGTGGTCCATCCATGTATTCCAGGTTATCCAGGAACCCGGATATATCATTGGCCAGGTCATCCAGTTTTTCCCAATACAATCTTTCGGATTGTTGTCCGAAAACCTGTGATAGCTCTTTCAAACGGCCGGTCGTAGGATCGGTTGTATAAAATTCATAGCCCAGAATATTGCGGATATGTTCCGGATGTTGTTCAATTTTTACCGGTGTTTTAATCACCTTGAAAATTCGCGCCTGGTTATTGATGCTGAATCCTATGTTCTTTTTGCAGGCTTCATAAAATTCTGTCGCTTCCCGCATACACCACTCTGATTTCACATAACGCGGCGTAAGAATAGAGATCATGATCGCTACCTGTTCAAACTGATCAACAATCTGTTGATCGAAAATATGGTTACCCTGTAAAGCGGGATCCCGCCATATAACGGGTCTGCGTCCCATGAGTTGGGCCAGCCGTATTTCGAGCGCCCGGTGAAATTCGGTGATCCATCCCTTCTGTGATTCGATCAGGGATTCATCGTCAATATGCGCATAACTGATAAATATGTCTTTGGGGAACTGCATGCCGGCTCAGGATTTTTGGGTGTTTTTTTTCAAAGAATCCAAAAGTGGCAACAGGAGAAACAGGTTCTGGTCCTTGTCTTTTTCTTCCTGAGTCAGTTTCTCATAGGGAATCAGTTGGTCATGTATTTTCATCACTTCTTTCAACAGGGTTTTCTCCTGCCGGTTGGCTGTATAGGGCCCGTATTTATAATTGTACACCATTTTTTCGGCACACCACCTGTCATGCTCTACCGGTGCCAGTCGCGGATAAAACCGGATGATGTTTTCCCGGTTTACGGGAACACAGCCGATCTGCTGCATGATGTACAGTTTTACCTGCATATGCCTGGCTGCATATCTGTTCGAGTCTTTTTTGCGGTTATTCAGCAGGTTCCATTGTTTACGGATACTGGCATAAGGCATCAGTTCAGAAGTTGATTTGCCAGTTATGGCAGCCAGTTTTTCCAGGAAAGCCTTTTCAAAGTCAGGTTCCGATGAAACGGGGTGTGTTTCAGGATAGCGGATGATGAATTCACTTAATACCGATACCTGTGACTGATCGAGATTGATTTGCCACGCCTGTTTCAGATGTCCGGCCAGTTCATAATTAACGGCATAGAAAAAATTGATCACCCGGGACAGCATATCAATACTTTCCGATTCTTCAATCAGGCTATTACCGGAGAAGGTATCGGACTTGCGTTTTACATAAAACTGGTTCAGGGTGTTATTGAGTACTTGTTCTACTTCGTCCTTGTGCAGGCTGCTATTGTTTAAAAAATCATAGATACCATTCTCTTCCGGCAGGGAAGCAATGATGGGTACTTGGGAAATGCTGCGGGTTTGGGTGTACAGGAATTGCCGGAAAGCTGCTGCCTGGTTCATGATCTCGGCATCGTCCCGGCCAAAAAAATAAGCGGCTTTTACCTGGCTCAGTTGTTCGATATGAATTTTTTGCCAGGTGAAATTGGCAAAAAAAGCGCCATTCAGCAGTTTCACCGGTATCAATTCAATGAATTCCGGGTAGAATGGATAGAGGTACGAGAATTCGTGGTAAAACTGATCAACTTCTTTGTCTACCAGGTACACTTTCAATTTGCTGGTATCGTGATAATGGCTCAGAATGATATTTTCCAGTAAAAATGCTTCCGCAGTTTTATCGCATCCGATCACGGCAATGCTGTTTCCAGGTGATTCGGCGCTTACCCGGAAATACCTGTGCGGTGGATATTCATCATAAATCTTCTGGGCCGCTAACTGATCACCGCTGATAATATGGAGATCATAATGTTCATCCGTATTGTTGATATCGAAGTAGTCCTTGATTACAGTCCGGTTATGTATATTGGCGATGTGCAGGAAGATTTTAAGGGCATCGGCGTTGCCGGCTTTTTCAGTTGGAAACGGATAGGCAGTCAGGTGGGCGGCGATTGCGATATTAGTTTCATCTGCATCATGGGCAAGTATGCAAACCCTTGCCCTGCCAAGGCCGGCCATATCCAGGGTTTTTGTTTCGAAAGGGCTGGCCTGTATGACGATAGCACCGGATTCCTCGGTTTCTTCGATGGCGGGTGCTTCTTTATTGGGTTCCACAACCACTACCGGATACCCCTTTTCTAGCAGGCTCCGTGTAATCCGGTAACCAAGATGATCCAGGGAAAAAACGATGATATGACCGCTGTAACGGAGACGTATTTTATAAGTGAGCCAGAGTTTTCGGATATAGGTATAGGACAATGTAAACAGGCTCACTCCCACCAGGATGGCGGCAATATATTTTGCGGCAAGAATATAACCGTTGCTGGCCACCTGCGTAGGGTCAGCATCGTTCATGATGAAGAAATTAAAGATCGTAAAGAGAACGCCGGCGAAATTAAATTGCTTGCCCAGGGTTTGAACATAACCGATCAACGCGAATATGAATACCAATGCTATTAAGAGCGGATAAAGGAATGGGCGGAGCTTTCGCAGTTTCATGAGATGTTTTGGATCTTAAAAATACATGATTCATCACAGTTTTGGAAATTGACGGCCGAAAGATTTACGCGAGTGTACTCAGATAATCTTACCGTCTTTGCCAAATTCCTTCCGGATACCCGTCATCAGATCTTTTTGCAGGATCTGATGGGAGTTTCGTTTCAGCGCCATCAGCGAACAATACCGGGATATATTGATAATAGCCCCACCTGCCAGTTCATGTTTTTCTGCGATGTCCCGCAGATCGATTTTCGGCTCCAACTCTGCCTGTTCGGGAAATGCCTGTTGCCAGAGGCGAAGCCTGTGTTCAGGGCCTGGCATCGCAAAATAGATCATCGACTGAAAGCGCCTGGTGAATGCGTCATCCAGATTGGCTTTGAGATTGGTAGCCAGTATCACTACCCCGGGAAAATCCTCTACACGTTGCAATAGGTAGGATACTTCCTGGTTGGCATGCCGGTCATTGGAACTGGAAGTCTGGGTGCGTTTACCGAATAAGGCATCTGCCTCATCAAAGAACAGGATCCATTTTTTGTGCTGGGCCTGGTCGAAAATATTTGCCAGGTTTTTTTCTGTTTCACCGATATATTTTGACACTACCATCGACAGGTCGATGCGGTATACATCCAGGCCGGTTGATTTTCCCAGCAGGGATGCCGTTAGGGTTTTCCCGGTTCCCGGGGGGCCATAAAAAAGGCTCCGATAGCCAGGTTTGATTTTTTTTGACATGCCCCAGTCTTGCAGGAGGGTATCTCCGTACGTTATCCAGTCCCTGATTTCCATTACTTCATCGAGGGTTGCCTGGTCCAGCACGAGGTCTGTCCATTCGAGTTGGGTGGCAATTCTTTTCGCAGGAAACTGTACATTATAATCGGGTTTATGCGAGGAGCCGGTTGTACAATAATTCAGGTATTCTACCGAAACCGACAGCATTCCGCTGAGCAAAGGTTCGTCCGGGTGACCATTTATCAATTTCAGTATCTTATAGCGATTGAAATAGTGATCTTCTGAGAAAAGGGCTGTAATCTCCATACGCTTACTGAAGTCATTGGCTGCCAGCAGGAATGCCAGGGTTTCGCCAGTAGGCAGAAAGCCAGAGTGCTGTTGACCGCGGATTCCGCCGAACTCTGTGAATCCCCTGTCATAAGTGGCGTTCTTGATATAGAACATATCCAGTAACTGGGGCTGCAGATGCGGCGCTAATGCGAGTAATAAGGCCACCCTTTCGTAAAAATTCATTTTATAATGCCGCCAGATCTGGGCATAGGTTGAGGTATGTGCAGACAGATCCGGGGCGGGAATATCTTCCAATTGCGCATAATGGTACTCCTGCCCGAAATATAGTTTGAAACGGGCATCAATCAATGTTGCCAGCCACTGCATTTCCTGTGCTAATATTTCTGCGTTTTCCTTTGTTTTATTCAGGTCCATACTACAGTCAGTATTTTTTCCATCCAAGGCAGTTTGATCATTCCAAATGCCCACGGCAAGGTCTCTAATAACAGGTCGTAAGCTCTTTGTTCTACACGCAGGTTCCAGGTCTCTTCTTCTTTCTGCAAAGCGCCTTCTCTTTGCAGAAAGGAAGCTCTGAATCCAGCCACACTGGAATTCTTCATTTTTTCCCAGCGTTGGAAAATCACCTGGAATAATTCTTCTGTAAGCGCTTTTTCTTCTTCTGTCGGTTCAAATACCAACGGAACGGGGTCTAGCATGCGTACCCCGCAAAGCAGCTTATTCAATGGTAATTCATGTTCTTCTGCATCTGCCCTGCCAAACACCAGGTAAAAGAGCAGCATAACTGCCCGGTGCCTGGCATCTTCCGAAACAAATTTTCCCTCAGTTACCAGGCCAAGCCTTGAAAAATAGGTGTTCAGAAAGGGATGCAGCAAAACCAATCCTGCATTGCGAATATAAATCTTATGCGCTGGTTCCGACTTGTCGGGTTCCTTGTTATCAACAAGTTCCTTTTCGGTTGCAGCCTGTTGCTGGTTTAATTCTTCCTGGATGCTTTCTTTTGTCCCGCTCAACGGCAGTTCTTCTTTTGCCGGCCTGGTTTGTCCGGCCTGGTTTTTGTTCCTGCTGATCCGATCCTGTAATATTTGCACAAAATAACCGAGTTCACCGGGTTGCAGCTGGTGATGCGACGGGTCTGTGGCAGCTATACGGTCAATCCATTCCTCCAGAAAATGGTCGGGAATACCGGTATTCCTGCGGAAGAAGTATGCAGTGTATTTGCGAAAAAAATCTTCTGTGCTGTAGGTCTCCGTTCTTCCTGCAGCCAGTTCTGCTAAAAAACTATGATATATTTTCCGGATATACTGTTGAAAAAAGATATCTGTGACCTGGCTGGTGAACAGGTCTTCCATTTGCCGGAAAAAATCTTCCTGCCCTGCCTGCCAGGGAAGGGGCGAACGCAGCAAAACTGCGTACAGAAAATCCGCCCCGCGAAGTTCTACCTGCTGCATGATCCAGGTAACAGAAGCCGGAATTTCTGTCTGGTCAACCGAACTGATTTCAAATTGCCGGCTTATCTCCTCCATATCTTTCTCAACGAGTTGCCGCCAGCTCTCATATATTTTCTGCTCCTGCCTGTCAGTTGATCCTTCCAGTAAATCATAGAGACGTAAACGGGCAGCCTGTTTATGCTGAGCGGATTGCAACAACTGCAGCAGTGCTGCCTGGTCGTGCTTGTAGAGTAACCGCAGGAGTATGCGCACTGTGTTTTCATCCGGCGTCGTATCTGAGCCGATACCAGCCTGCAGGAACCGGCCCAGCTGTTCCATCCAGGCTTCCGGTGCCAGTTTTTCCAGTATTTCCTGTTT
>CAZAOR010000277.1:0-5841 GCA_964486805.1 uncultured Sediminibacterium sp.
GGTAAGCCGCGCTGGGCCTGACCTACTTTATCGCGCACATCACTGGCAGCCGCCTCCAGGTCAACTCCCAGGTTAAATTCGATCGTGATACTGCTGCTGCCAAGGGAACTGGCCGATGAAATGGTACGGATACCCGGGATACCATTGATCTGTTTTTCGAGCGGCTCCGTGATCTGGCTTTCAATGATATCGGCATTGGCACCTGTATAACTGGTACTCACCGTGATGATCGGAGGATCGATTGCCGGATAATCCCGCACAGCCAGGAAAGTAAAGCCTACCACCCCGAACAGGATGATCATCAGGTTCATAACCGTTGCCAGTACGGGCCGCTTCAGCGATAGTTCAGAAATATTCATGTACGGGATTGCAAGCGAGAAATTGATTCAATTATTGATCGGCTAACTGGTCCAGGGTTTTTACAGACCGCACTTTCACACTGGCTTTGGGCCGGGCGAAAAGTACCCCGGTTACGACCACGGTATCGCCGGGTTTCACCCCGCTCGTGATTTCTACATTATCTGCCTGTCGTACACCTGTTTCCACATTGGAGAAAAAGGCTTTTCCCTTTTTAACCAGCACTACCTGTTTATTCTTATCATCCGGGATAATCGAGTTGGTGGGCACAAAAACTGCTTTGGTATCTTTCTTTGTAACAAGATAAACCTTCACATAGGCTCCCGGGTTTACCCGGGTGTTCTGCAGGATGGCCCGTACTTTCAGGTTACGGGTGTTTTCAATCACCTGGGGTTCCGTAGCCAGCACCACGGCTTTGCGGCGTTCATCCGTGGTGGCATCAATCTGCACTTCCACTTCGCCGCCCTTCCGTATAAACTTGCCGTATTCTTCCGGAATGGTGAAATCAATTTTGATCTTATCTAATTGCTGAACGGTGGCAATGACATTGGCAGGAGAAAGATATGCCCCGGGGCTGACCTGCCGGAGGCCTACCACGCCGGTAAACGGTGCTTTGATGATTGTTTTTTCGATCAGCGATTGGGTATACGCAATATCTGCCTTGTAGCCGTTTACGGCATTCAAGGCCGCATCATAATCCGATTGGTTCACACCGCCTACCGCCAGCAGTTTGCGCAAGCGCTCTTCTGTTTTTTGCGCAAGATCCAGCGCCACCTTTGATTTATTGACCTGTGCTTCCAGATCGGCATCATAAATCCTGGCAATCACGGTACCCTGCTGCACCAATTTCCCCTCAGGAACATTTAAATAAATAAGCCTGCCGCTTACTTCCGGATGTAGTTCTACGTACTCATTGGCAACAACCGTT
The DNA here is from genome assembly GCA_964486805.1 of uncultured Sediminibacterium sp. Lineage (GTDB taxonomy): Bacteria > Bacteroidota > Bacteroidia > Chitinophagales > Chitinophagaceae > Sediminibacterium. Next base: position 1,286 of record CAZAOR010000277.1, read on the forward strand.
CCGTTTGCTTCCACCGTATTGATTACTGTCTGGGGCGAAGCCACAATCACATCCACAATCACATCGCCGTCACGTCCGCCATTTTTCTTCGAAACATCCTGTTTGCCCTTGCAGGCAGCCAGCGAAATTGAGAGATAAAGCAGGGTTCTGAATGATTTCAATAGCTTAAGATTTAAGGCGGCTAAAGATAAAAAAAATTGCTCCGGCACTCCCCTGAAAACTGTATGAATCGCCCGAAAGGGTCTGGCAATCGGTGTAAATTGTATATCCACTTTTTAAATACGAACAGCTATTCGTCTTTCCTGCGTAACCCGCCTTCCCAGCGATAACGGGTTGCTTTGTATTGCTCGTAACATTGTTCAACATAATAACCAAGTTCCAGATCATTTAATAAACGAACGACCCCATATTCGGGCCGGTATTTAACCATAAAACTATCCAGCTCCGGTGAATTCAGATGGGTGATCTTCCGCACAAACTGCTTGGAGTACCGGTTGTCCACATATTTAGCCTGCTCCTCGTCAATCAGCCTTTTCTGCAAAGCCAGTATACTGCGGTTTCTTTTGGTCCGGAAAAGATTAATGATCTAATCCAGATCAAATCCTACCGACAAGCCTCCGGGGTTATAATTTGGATCATCAATTAATCGCAGGGTGGGTTTCCGGAAATTAAAGAACTTGGCGTAATCCTCCCGGTTTTGGATTGAGTCCAGCTTGTAATAATTATTCCGCACTTTTACTTCCGGCAAAAGCGCTGCCCGCAGGTGGATCATCACATTGAAATTATCGGGATTGCTGATCGTATCCACCGGGTATTTCATGGTTGTTTTACCGATCAGGGTAAACCAGATGGAGTCTTTCATAGATACCGTCAGGGCATAATGTCCGAGTGAGTCCGTGAGGGCCCCCTTACCTGATGAACTCACCACCCCTACGGCTTCCAGGGGTCGCTGGGCGGTGATATCGTAAACTGTGCCACGGATCGTAATCATCTGAGCGACGGCCTTTTGAATAAAGCCGCCAGACAAGAGGATCAGGAAGAAGCAGATACGTAGCCTTGGTGTCAAATCCTTCATTTAGGCTGTAATATTAAATCAGCAGTGGCAGAGTACCAGTAAAGCAGTCGGAATTAACGCCGCTTTTGCAGAATGCGGACTGCCGCCCCGGTGAATCAGAATTTAGTACCAATGATATGCGGCAGCATGGAACGCCAGGTAGGCCAGTCGTGGGTAATATCCTGCCCCCAGATATCCAGGTCATACCAGATGCCTTTGTTATACAGGATACCCGCAAAACGGCGGGAAGCTTCCGGATCTTCATACGCGCCGCTGCCTGCATAGATGTGAATATGATGACTGGCTCGTATTTTTTCCAGGTACCAGTGATCTGCCAGATTGGGCATATAATGTTCCGGACTGTTATAGTAAACCTGCTCATCAAAAAAACCCTTGGTGTATTCCATCAGGTTATATACCCCGCTCATACTGATAGCGCCATTGAGGATATCCGGCCTTTTCAGGAAGAGGTTCATGGCATGCAAGGCGCCAAATGATGCCCCGCAGGTATAGATCATGGTTTCTGCGCTGGTGGCATTCCGGATAAACGGCACCACTTCATTGAATACATATTCATTGAACTGGTTATGCCGGATCGCTTTATGTTCGGGCAGCATCTCATTGTTCATCCAGCTTTCCCTGTTCATGCTGTCGATGCTGAAAACCCGTATTTTCCCTGCCTGCAAAAAAGGCGCCAGCGCCTCTATTAACTGGAACCTTTCATATTCCAGGTAATCCGCTGCGGCGGTTGGTATCAGCAAGAGTGCAAATCCATAATGGCCATAGGCAGCGATGGGCATTTCTTTTCCCAGGGCCGGGCTATACCAGGAGTTGAGTGTTCGGTTCATGTGCTAAAAAGCTTGTTCAGTCAATACAATTCTTCCGGATCTCTTTCCAGAGATCCCGGTAACACTGTGCGGCATAGCTGCTTGGTGCAAAGGTTTCCAGGGGCGCTTTATAGACACCCATCTTTTCAATATCACTCAGATAGGGCAGGTAAGTTTTCAGGAAAACTTTATCCCGGTAAAAACTGCCCATCACTTCATGGTGGAGATTTTTCCGATGATCCACCATACTGAAAAAGCATTTGATCTTGCTCATGTCCAGACCGTTTTCCTGAAAATAGCCGATGACTGTTTCATACGAACGGATGGACAATGTAGTAGGAATATTAGGCATCAGTACCCAGTCGGCCCCGCCAAAAACCGCTTCATGCAACAACGAAATACCCGGCGGACAGTCGAGGAATACAACGGCATATTTTTTCTTGAGTCCGGCAAGCAGGGTCGCTATTTTTTTCCGGGACTGTTTCATTTCATGCAGCAGGATATCCGCATTCCGGGCAGAGAGATCTGCGGGAATAATATCCAGGTTTTCATACCGGGTAGGCTGGGCCGCATCCAGCAGGTCCATTTCACTGCTGAGCAGTTTTTTGGATTCATTTTTGGTACTGGCTTCTGCGCCAAGATAAAAACTGGAGGAACCTTGAGGGTCCATGTCCCAAACCAGGGTCGGGTAGCCTTCCTGTGCAGCAAGATAGGCGAGATTGATGGTAGCGGCAGTTTTACCAACGCCGCCTTTCAGGTTATAGAGTGCTAATGTGACCATTCTCTAATATACGGAATTCCCCGGTTGTGCAAGGGACTGGTCTAAATTAACCAGCCTAATAGCAGGCAGCCGAGTACGATAAAAGGCGCCCTGACCCTCCGGGTCGCCAGTACACCGGCTGTCAGTAAAACCACCAACAGGTCCCAGTAACCGATCGGCTGACCCGCGAGCAGGGAATACAGGAAACTGTCCCGGATCAGGTAACAGGTAGCGCCGGACATGATGCCTACTACGGCGGCATTTATCCCTTCCAGGGAACGATAGATCACGGCATATCGCTTGAGATTATGCCAGACCGGGAAAAAAAACAGTACCAGGAGGGCACTGGGCAGGAAGATCGCAATAGAACCGATCACGCATCCCAATAGCTGCTGTGAGGGACCTTCAGAACGTAATACCATACCTCCTGTAAATGAGCCAATGGAAAATACCGGGCCGGGAATCGCGCGTACCATCCCCCATCCTGTGAGAAAATCCCCGCGTTCAATCTGCAAAACCTGCCGGCCTGTCTCTTTCACACGCTGACTTTGCGGACGGGTCACATACTGATCATACATCAGTGGCATCAGCACGTCACCGCCGCCAAATACCAGGCTGCCGAAACGATAGGCATTCTCGAAAAGGTTGATGGGTTTGCGGCAGGTCCAGTTATGCCGGGTTGCTGTTTCAGACAAATAGCCGGCCAGGGCGAATACGGCAAAAAATATCACCAGGTTCCCCCATTTTACTTTTTTAGGCGGAACCCCAACCTGGGGGATCCGTTTATCGCTGAAATTGGTCGCGATGCCGGCAGCAACGATCAGCACGGGGAATACCCACGGTGTTTTGAATGCCAGGAAGGTGGCGATGGTTGCCAATACCATGATCACCCGGGTAATGGTATTGTTGATGGCTATTTTGAATATGCGGAAAGTGGAATAGGCGATAAAACCGATAGCCATGGGTCGGACGAATTTGAAAACGCCTACGGTGATCCCCATATCATCCAGGTAATCCAGTAAAAAGGAGATGCCCCCCATCATGGTACAGGCGGGCAGCATCCAGATCAGCAGGGTCATTACTGCGAGGGGGATTCCGCCGCGTTTATAGCCGATCAGGGTGAGGGTTTGGGTGGAGGAAGCGCCGGGTAATAACTGGCAGAACCCATTGTATTCGATCAGTTCTTCTTCTGTGATATCCCTTCTCTGCTGCACAAATGTCCGCAGCATCATCCCCATATGACCCTGGGGCCCCCCGAAAGCGGTGAGACTGTGCCAAAGAACGGCCCGCAGGAACGGGATATGTCGGATAAGTGTCACGGGGGTACAGTAGGGTTTGAAAGTACAAAAAATACCCTTTGACGGAATGACATCCGTCATATTGAGCCGATTTGTTCCCCTTATTTTTTAAGGCCGATCTCGCGCAGGCGCTCATCCAGGTATTCGCCTGCAGTGGCGTCAGGATAAGCTTTCGGATGTGCACCATCTATACAGCTATCTAGGCATGCCAGGCTCATATCACTACGCGGATGCAGGAAGAATGGCATCGAAAACCGGCTGGTATGCCACAATTCCCTGGGCGGATTCACGACCCGGTGGGTGGTACTGCGGAGGCGGTTATTGGTCAGCCTTTGCAGCATATCCCCAACATTCACCACGATCTGTTCGGGCAGGGAAGTTACATTAACCCATTCTCCCTGCTTGGTCAGTATCTGTAATCCGTCGGCGGAAGCGCCCACCAACAGCGTGATCAGGTTAATGTCTTCATGCTGCTCGGCGCGGATAGCCGATTTGGGTTCGCTGGTGATGGGGGGATAATGGATACAGCGCAGGATAGAGTTGCCATTGTGCACGAACGTATCAAAATAATGCTCCTCCAGGCCCAGGAACAGGGCGATGGCCTGCAAGAGGGACCG
>CAZAOR010000278.1:0-10147 GCA_964486805.1 uncultured Sediminibacterium sp.
GATGCGGAACTCGTGAATAAAATGGCCGATACCTTTCTGAAAACCAAAGGAGATATTAAAGCCGTTATCATCACGATGGTGAACAGCCGCGATTTCTGGGGAAAATCTTCCCTGCGCGAGAAAGTGAAATCTCCTTTCGAATATGCTATCAGTGCCATCCGCGCCACCAATGCCGATGTGGAGCAGCCATTCCAGATTTATACCTGGTGTATGAAAATGGGACAACGTTTTTATTTCTATCAGGCACCTACCGGCTTCCCTGACCGCGCCAGTTATTGGATCAATACCGGTGCCCTACTGAGCCGGATGAATTTCGGACTGGCATTTGCCACACAAAAAATCCCGGGTGTTAAACTCAATCTGGCATCACTCAATAACAATCATGAACCGGAAAGCGCGGAAGCAGCCCTGATCACCTACAGCAAAATATTATTACCCGAACGCAACCAGGATGACAATATCCGTCGCCTCACAGCGATGGTTCGCGATGAGCACCTGCAGGATAAATTGAATGATGCGGCACAAAACAATCCGATTATCAGCGACCAGGCCGATACCCAGCTGGATATGATGAATGAAACAAACCTGCCAGGCGGAAGAAAGCAGCGAGCCAATGAAAAAGCGGCATTGAGCAGAAAAAATGTTCCAGTAACAACGCTTTACGTAGCCGGTAATACCAATACCGTTTCACAGGTAGCAGGTATCATTATCGGTTCACCTGAATTCCAACGCAGGTAAAGATTCATCCGCCCGAAAGGCAATAAAATATTTGATATGATCAATCGCAGAGCTTTTTTAAAATCATCCGGCGCCCTGGCACTTTTTACAGCAGGTATCGGCGGCGCACCCGGATTTATTGCACGTGCAGCCGATAGCCGGAAAATACTGGCACCCTACAAGAAAAACAAAGTATTGGTATGCATTTTTCAGCGCGGCGCGATGGACGGCCTCATGGCGGTAAGTCCCTACAGCGACCCTTACCTGAAAACACTGCGACCCACGCTGTACATGAGCCCTGCCGCAAACGAAGGCAGTATGATTGACCTGGACGGCCGTTTTGGATTACACCCTTCCCTGGCTGCCTTTCAACCTTTTTATGCAGAAGGAAGAATGGCAATCGTGCATGGTGTAGGGAGTCCCAATAACACCCGCAGCCATTTTGATGCACAGGATTATATGGAAAGCGGCACCCCTTTCAGCAAAAGTACGCCGAGCGGCTGGCTGAACAGGGCAGTGGGACTAAAGGGGCATGAAGGCACCCCTTTCCGTGCCGTAAGCCTGACCAGCTCCCTGCCGCGTAGTTTGTATGGGGATGCTGAAGCCCTGGCAATCAGCAACCTGCAGGATTTTGCCATCCAGATGCGGGGAAATCCGATGGCATCCAACCTGGCCGCACAGTCATTTGAACAGTTATATGACCAAACATCCAGCCAGTTGCTGAATAAAACCGGGAAAGAAAGTTTTGATGCGATCAAAATGCTGAATCTCAATACCCTGAAGAATTATAAACCTGCCGCCGGGGTTATTTACCCCAACTCTGCCTTGGGCAATGCATTGAAACAAATCGCCGTCCTCATTAAAATGGAGGTAGGAATGGAAGTGGCTTTTGCGGAAAGCGGCGGATGGGATACGCATTTTAACCAGGGTACCGTGAATGGCTCTCTTGGTCGCAACCTGAAAGATTTCAGTGACAGTATCGCGGCTTTCTGGAAAGACCTGGATGCTTATCAGGACCAGGTTACCTTGATGACGATGACCGAATTCGGCAGAACCGCCCATCAGAACGGAACTGGCGGAACCGATCATGGCCGCGCCAGTTGCCTGTTTGTATTGGGCAATGATGTACAGGGCGGCAAAGTGTATAACCAGATCAAAAGCCTGGCGCCGGAGGACCTGGAAGATGCCAGGGATCTGCCTGTCAGCACCGATTTCCGATCCGTATTCAGCGCCGTTGCAAACAGCCACCTGAACATCCAAGATAATGCGGTTTTATTTCCGACCTGGGATGGAAAAGAACTGGGACTGATGAAAAAAGGATAATCAGTTCACCAGGTTAAACCACGTTTTGTCCGCCTTTACACGGAACATCATATCATACGGATGTTGCTGTAACAAAGCCATTGCATCCTTATAATACCGATCATACCCCGCATTGGTCATCAGGTTTAACTGTACTTGATACATGACTGGCAGGTTGAACTTCTTCCTGATATTTTCTTTCATGGCCGGAGTATAATTCAGGTTACTGGCAAAATAATGACTGAAGTCGGAGGCACGGTATTTGTTCAGTGATTCGTTAGGCACTTTTTCGCCATCAATCCATACGCCATAATCTGCCGGGTTTTTCCATTTTTCCAGTTGCGCTTCCGTTGGCACCATTTTTTTCGATGGATTGCTCCTTTTGGAAAAAACAATCCTCGCCGATGCTTGCTGTACCCTGTTCATTTTAAAGTAAAGCTGTTGTAATCGCCCTCTCTCTGCTTCGGAAACCGAGGATAGCTTTTCATTTCCTTTAGTGCCTATATACAGATGTTTACGAATGATCGCATTGAATTCCTCCATTTCCTCCTGGCCAATACCCTTTTCGGTAAATGGCGCATCCTGCATGGACCGGACGATGTTTGATAGCTGTTGTTTTGCATCTTCCTGCAATTGCTTGTTCACCGCTGCATTCTTGTCAGCTTTCGCAGATTGCATCGCCTGCGCTAAGCTCACCCTTACACCAATCAATAAAATAAAAATTGCAGTAACCGGCAGTAGCGTCAATTTTTTCAGTAAGATGGTTTTGCGGTTGGAAGGTTTTGACATCATAAGAAATCTTTTTTGGGTAACGGAAAAATGCAGGCTGCTGGTCATCGGTATTAACCGGCTGCCCGCGATGATCTGTAAAAGCAGTAATTGATAAGCAGGTACATCCGGCGTTTTAGCCAGTACGGCGGTATCTGCTAAAAATTCATGGTTGAGGCGAATAGCTTTTTTATAGCCATATAGTACAGGATGAAACCAGGCAATCACCAATAACAGTTCTATGAGCAGGTTATCCAGGCTATGCCTTTGTTGTATATGGGCCATTTCATGGGTGAGAATCGTATCTGCAGCTTCCCCGCAGAGATCTTTTTCAGCAATAAACAAGTAGGGACCGAAGCTGAAAGAAGGCGCTTCACCCGGCAACACCACCAGCTGTATGTCCTGGTATGCCGTTCTTTTCCCCGAATGCACGATGCGCAACAGGCGATACAGGTTACGTAAAAACCGAAGGAACAGCAAGCCTGTAACAATAGCATAGCCCGCCAGCAGCCAGGGAAAAGTGTTTCCCTGCACTGTTACAGGAAACTTATTTCCTGTTGGGTTAACGGGTATCTGTTCAATGAAAACGTGTACGGCGGCGGACACAGTTTGCCGGAGTTCCGGCAAGCGATCCCCCTGCCATTCCCAACGAGCCAGGGGTAATAATAAAGAGACAGCGATTGACAGTAACAGATACCAGCGGTTAAACCGGTGCATCTTTTCTTCTTCAAAAAAGAAATGATAGACCAGTAATAAAATTGTCAGGCAAAAGGTACTATGGACCAGGTAGGCGGTCATTTTTTCTTTTTTTGAATTTCCAGGTCAATGAGTTTTCGCAAAGCCTTTAATTCATCCATGCTCAGGTTGGCACTGTGTGTGAAGAAGGAAGCAAACTGCACGGCCGAATCATTGAAGCTGTTGCGGATGATCCCTTTCACTTCCCGCGAGTAATATTTCTCTTTTTCTACCAGGGGGTAATATTCCCGTACATGCCCATGCAGATGATAAGCGACAAATCCCTTGTCTGTCATACGTTTCAGTAATGTGGCGACCGTGGTGGCGGCCGGTTTGGGCTCGGGTAATGCATCCAGTATCTCTTTTAGAAACACCTTCCGGTGCTGCCAGATCAGTGCCATGATCTCCTCTTCGGATTTGGTAAGCTTCATTCTACAATTTTAGAGTATATTCTACAAATGTAGAATAAAAATCAAAATCGCAAAATATATTTTCATCTTAACAATACATTAGGAGTTGCAGGCACATTCCATCGGTTCTGGCACAGCATTTGGATGATAAGCATTGAACCAACATCAATCTATATGAAAAAGTTATTACTCCTCGGTATGATATGGATCGGTTTTCAACAGGCAGCCTGTGCACAGGTAAGGTTAAGTGTGGATGTGAATATCGGCAACCAGCCGGTATGGGGGCCCGTAGGTTATGATCATGTAGAGTATTATTACCTGCCTGATATCGATGCTTACTACTATGTGCCTCGTCACCAGTTTGTGTACCTGGAAGGGAAGCGATGGATTTTCGCCGCCAGTCTGCCTGCCCGCTACAGGGGGTATGACTTGTATGGAGGATACAAAGTAGTGGTCAATGAACCCAGACCCTACCTCCGTGCCGCCTATTACCGCCAGCAATATGCCCGTTACCGCAACTGGCATGGGGCCCGGCAAGTGGTAATTCGCGATAGTCGTGATGACCGTTATCGCAATGGCTGGGACCGCGGTGACCATGGTCGTGGGAATGCCCATGACAATCATCCCGGCAGAGGCCATCATTGATTGACCGGATTGTTATAGTGAATTTAGCAACGCCTGTCTTCGGACAGGCGTTTTTATTGAGTTTTTGCTTTTTCGTTCGCAAGTTTCTTCAGTGCCGCTTTCTTCAGGTCTTCCAGCCAGTCGGCAAAGCCGGCCGGATCAACAAAGGGATGTATGCCTCCTGGCTTTCTGTTTTGCAGTCTTGCTGCCCTTTCAAAAATCTTACCCGGTCCCGGATGGTTGGTCAGGTTCACAGAGATATTTTTCAGCTCCTGCAATCGTGCCACACTGGCCAGGTATTGCTGTGTTCGCACAACTCCCTCAAAATTCAGTCCGATACCGCCGAACATACAAGCCTGGTAGGTTTTTCCACCATCTTTCACGGGCAGCAGGATGGAAAGTACCCCAACGGTATGCCCGGGTGTTTGCATGAAATACAAGATGGTTTTACCTAATACCAGGGAGTCGCCATCGTGTATCACCCAATCGCGTTTGGGACCGGGTAATATGCTTTTATAAGGATCATCCTGTTTGCCTTCCACGATCTCCCAGTCTGGCTCCGTCATACCCACCTTTGCATGGGTGAGCTGCTGCAGGTAGGCGGCTCCTTCACAATGATCGTAATGCGCATGAGTGCAAAGGATGTAACGGATATCCTGGATGTGCAGGCCAAGCCGGGTGCAGGCTGCCGGTATATCCCGGACAAATTTCCCATACAGGGCATCGATCAGCACAAGCCCTTTTTCCGTGGAAAGAATATAAGCACTGACCTCCTTATTACCAACATAATACAGGTTATCAAATATTTTAAAAGGCGCTACCCTTGCCGCAGTATCCAGTTCACCGTATTGGGCGCTGGCGGTTACGGTGCAGAGGCAAAAAAAAGAGAGCCACAGATAGGACTTAAAAATCAACTTTTGCATAAACGCTGCCTGGTTATTACTCCTGCAAAGTTGCCGGAATTCATCCGTTTATAATTTTCCGCCGGCCTTTATTTGTAGGTCATGCCGGCCGATAATTATTCCTTATGGACACAGCCCCTGCTCAATGGCGCAGATCATATCAGGCAGGTGCATTGACTAACATAGTGAATGGTCAGTCTGAATGTGCAGGTAACTTTGACCATTGACTATTCACCATTCACTTCAAATATCGCTTTCTGATATATTTCAAATTCTCCCCATTCAGGGTTAATTTAGAGGCTTATGACAGCCGAGGAACAGCGACTAAAGGCGAATAGCGGGAGAAAAGTGCCGCTTGAACAGTGGGGCCCCTATCTATCCGACCGTCAGTGGGGGACCGTCAGAGAAGATTACAGCGAAAACGGAGATGCCTGGAATTATGTACCCTTCAGCCATGCACATGCACGCGCCTATCGCTGGGGAGAGGATGGTCTGGGCGGTATTTCTGACTTTTTTGGTAACCTCTGCTTCGCTATGGCCTTGTGGAACGGAAAAGATCCTATTCTGAAAGAAAGGCTTTATGGGCTGGGTAATTATGAAGGAAATCATGGAGAAGATGTAAAAGAACTCTATTACTACCTTGACAATCTTCCGAGCCATTATTATATGCAGATGCTGTACAAGTATCCGCAAAATCCCTTTCCATATGAGGAACTCGTTGAAAAGAACCGGCAGCGCAGCAAGTTGGAACCCGAGTACGAAATCCTGGATACGGATGTTTTCAGGAACAATGCCTATTTCGATGTACTTATTACCTATGCAAAGGTTAACAAAAAAGATATCGGCATCCGGATCGAGATAACGAATCGGGGCACAGCAACAGCTCCTGTAACCGTATTGCCCACACTTTGGTTTTTTAACCGCTGGCAATCTCGCGGGCAGGAAAAAAAACCGGTCATCAAAGGCTTTACAAAGGAAAACTATGTCAAGGCAACGCATGAGCGCATGGGCAGTTACTACCTCTATTATCCCAAACCCAAATATGCCCTGTTCACTGAAAACGAGACCAATTTAGAAAAGTTATTCGGTAAAAAAAACAACTCGGTATTCGTGAAAGATGCCTTTCATGAGGCAGTGATAACAGGCAAAAACCTGGATGCTCTTCGTGCCAAAAAAACCGGGACCAAGTTCGCACCGGTTTATGCATACGAAATAAAACCAGGTGAAACAGCCACCCTCTACCTGCGATTGTCTGATGTTTTGATGGAATCACACTTCACCAAAGGTTTTACCGACATATTCGCGCAGCGCAAGGAAGAAGCAGACGATTTCTATCAGGCAATCATTCCGGCACAGCTATCGGAAGATCACAAAAATATCCAGCGACAGGCGCTGGCTGGTCTGCTCTGGAGTAAACAATATTATTATTATGATGTGGAGCGATGGCTGAATGAACCGGATGGTATTGCGCATGTAAGTGATGAACGCAGCCATGGCCGCAATAGTGATTGGCTGCACCTGAAGAACCAGGATATCATCCTGATGCCCGATAAATGGGAATATCCCTGGTATGCTGCATGGGATCTTGCTTTTCACTGCGTACCCATGGCAATGATAGATCCCAATTTTGCCAAACACCAGATTATCCTGGTGATGCGCGAATGGTATATGAAGCCGGACGGGCAGTTGCCTGCCTATGAATGGAACTTCAGTGACGTGAATCCGCCAGTACACGCATGGGCCGCACTCAAAGTTTACCGGATAGAAAAAGAAATGACCGGCAAAGGTGATATCGGATTCCTGAAAAAGGCTTTTCACAAACTCATGATCAACTTTACCTGGTGGATCAACCGGAAGGATCCGAACGGGAATAATATCTTCGAAGGCGGGTTTCTTGGTCTCGATAATATCGGTGTATTCAACCGAAGTATCCAGTTGCACAGCGAAGCCAGGCTGGAGCAGGCAGACGGAACCAGTTGGATGGGCATGTATGCGCTGAACCTGATGGATATCGCCATTGAGATTGCTATGGAAGATGAGGCTTTTGAAGACAGCGCCACCAAATTTTTCGAGCATTTTGTACTGATTGCCGAAGCATTGAATCAACTGGGGCTTTGGAACGAGGAAGATCAGTTTTTTTATGATACGCTTGGCCTGCAGGATAATACCACCCTGCAATTAAGGATCCAGTCAATCGTTGGACTGACCTCGCTTTTCGCCGTATCGGTCATTGAACAGAAAGTGTTCCAGAAACTCCAGGACTTCACAAAACGTATCACCTGGTTTGAACAATACCGGTTGAAGAATAAACGCTTCTGGCCCAATGAGGAAGTTGCGGACGGCGATAAAATGCTGATCTCCCTGATCCCGAAAAACAAACTCACAGCCCTGCTGAAACGTATGCTGAGTGAAACAGAGTTCCTCTCAGAAGGAGGTATCCGGGCATTGTCCAAATACCATGCAGATCACCCTTATTCCGTAACCATTGAAGGTCAGGTATATTCCATTCAATATGATCCCGGTGATTCCACTTCCGATTTCTTCGGCGGCAACAGCAATTGGCGGGGCCCGGTATGGATGCCGATCAATTACCTGATTATTCAGAGTATCCAGCAATTCGGGGAGTTTTATGATGGTACCCTTAGCATCGAATATCCAACAGGCTCGGGGGTATATATGGAACTGAAAGAAATTGCCAAAGAATTATCCAAACGTGTCCTGCGTCTCTTCGAATTAGACGAAAAACAGCATCGGAAACTGCATGGCAACCAGAATTGGTTTTACAGCTTACCGGAAAACAAGCACCTGGTGCTGTTTTATGAATACTTCCATGGCGATACGGGATCCGGCCTTGGAGCCAGCCACCAGACCGGCTGGACCAGCCTGATCGCCCGCCTCATCAGCGAACAAAATACCCTTTTATAATCACCTCAATACAGGAAATGACCAAAGAAGAACTGCTGAATGAACTGCAACTGCAAACCTGGGTGGGCCTGGGAGCTTCACCGGTTCACGGAGTGGGTGTATTCGCATTATGTGATATTCCCAAAGGTTGCACAACCCTGTTTGCCCCCGGCCGCAGATATGGCTGGATTTCCCTCGGTTGGGAAGAAGTCGCGAACCTGCCGGAGCATGTGAGAGATTTTATAGAAACCTATTATCTCTATGATGAAGCACAATATTTTATCCCTGATTTTGGCTGCAAGATCATGGACATGGCCAGCTACCTGAATCATTCTTCCACACCTAATATCCTTTCTCGCAATGAAGGAGAGTATTTTGAAGCTCTGCGCGATATCCGAAAAGGAGAGGAGCTGCTGGTTGATTATAGCAGCATTGCACCGGGAACTGAATATGTGTGAATAGCCAAAGGGGAGTGGTGAATAATCCTAAACATTGACCATTGACTATTCACTTTCCTATTTTTGCTGCATGAAAATCATCCCCCTGTCGGAAGGCGCATTTACCGTAGATGCATCCAAGGTCTTTATGCCTTTCAATACTGATTCCGATACCATGAGTACCCGACCGAATGGAAGTCTCCTGGTAGAAATTCAACCATTTGTAATACAGACTGCTGCGGAGACCATCCTTTTAGACACGGGCCTGGGCCTGCAGAATAAGGCTGGCATGTTGCAATTACACAGTAACCTGGAAGCGGCGGGCATTGCACCCGCCACCGTCACCAAGGTACTGCTTAGTCATTTGCACAAAGATCATTCCGGCGGTATTGCGATACCTGAACCCCTCAGTGGTCAGCGCTTTCTCAGTTTCCCTTATGCAAACTGGTATCTGCAACGCAGGGAGTTTGATTATGCAATGAATACGCAGAGCCCTTCTTTCCGGCAGGAAGATTTTGCCCTGCTTGAGTCTTTCAGTAAAACCGTTTGGCTGGAGGAAGATGCCGGAACGATCGGACCGGGTATCCATTACCAGCTTACCGGCGGACATAGCCGGTTTCACCAGGTTTTCCGGATAGAGGAGGAGGGAGAAATCGCTTTTTTCGGCGGGGATGTTGCGCCACAGTTACAGCAGCTAAGAAGCCGCTTCATTGCCAAATATGATTTTGACGGGAGGAAAGCCATGGAATTACGACAGGAATGGTACCGGCAGGGGATGGCAGAGAAATGGACTTTCCTTTTCTACCACGATATCAAAAACCCGGTATGGAAGGCAGGGGACTGATTATTGTTTGTTATGTCCGCGTGAACGTTCCTGCAGTTCTTTTCTGACAACATTCATAAAGTCGCGGTCAACAGTGAGGGCTTTGTTAACCCGCTCATCAGTAATAAGTATTTTCTTGAACTCTACTTTGTACTTTTTGCGCACATTGAGCATGTTTTCTTCCATACTAAGTACATCGGATTTGCCGCCTCGGCGGGCCTGACGTAATTCCGCAGAATAGTTATAATAAACCGGCCAGAATTTTTGTGCTTCGTCATTCGTCAGCGCCAATTGTTTGGTTACGAATGACATTTTCAGGCCCATGATATTGGGAGGAGTCGTCCTGGGGGTATCCTGCTGTTGCGCCCAGAGTGTGCAGGTAAACAGGAAGAGGGCAACGAGAAAATTGGCAATCCTTTTCATCATCCGTCTTATTCTTTTACTGAAACCGCGAGTTCATACGGTTCCGCATTTTCCTGAACATACTGACGCAATTCCTCATCGCTTACCTGCTTGATATGGTTT
>CAZAOR010000279.1:0-2838 GCA_964486805.1 uncultured Sediminibacterium sp.
GTCTTTCAAACCCATTAATATCCAGTTCGATCATGCACCTGATCAGCCGGTTGACAACACGTTCTTTCTGGGCCTGTGCCTGTGGCAGGGAAAGTACTTTCTCTTCCATTTCATGCACAGTCATCCGGTCGATATGGGAAATTTTATACCCGTATTTATTGAGGAGGGCAATATTGAGCAGCTTCTGTAATTCCGCACTGGAGTAATACCGGATATTCGTCTCCGTACGTTGGGGCGTCAGCAGGGAATAACGCTGTTCCCATATCCGGATGGTATGCGCTTTAATGCCCGAAAGATTCTCCAGATCCTTTATCGTAAAAGCGTTCATGTATCCAGTAACAACGATTTGAACAGATTGGTTCAAAAAAATCCGCCTCTTTACAAACGAACCCGTTTCAGGTAGTCCCCATAACCACTTTTGGCATAGAGTTCCGCCAGCCGGAATAGCTGGTCCCGATCAATGAACCCCATCCGGTAGGCCACTTCTTCGATACAACCGATTTTCTGGCTCTGTCTTTTCTCAATGACCCGCACAAATTCAGAGGCATCCGAAAGGGAATCAAAAGTACCGGTATCCAGCCAGGCGGTACCACGGTTCATGATGCCTACTTTCAGCTTCCCTGCGGCGAGGTAGTGCCGGTTTACATCCGTGATTTCATATTCCCCCCGGGCAGAAGGCTGTATGTTTTTAGCCACTTCTACCACCGAATTATCATAAAAATACAGACCTGGCACCGCATAATTCGATTTGGGTCTGGCAGGTTTTTCTTCGATGGAAATCGCTTGCTGACCGGCATCGAATTCAACCACGCCATAACGCTCCGGGTCATGAACCTCGTAGGCAAAAACCGCCGCGCCTTCCACATCATTGAATGATTGCACCAGTTTACTGAAGCCGGATCCGTAAAAAATATTATCCCCAAGAATTAATGCCACCTTATCTTTTCCGATAAAATCCGCCCCGATGACAAATGCCTGCGCCAATCCGTTGGGAACTTCCTGAACGGCATATTCAAAGCGGCAGCCCAATTCCCTCCCATCTCCCAAAAGCCGCTTAAACTGTGCATTGTCTTCCGGAGTTGTGATAATGAGTATTTCATGGATCCCTGCCAGCATCAATACCGACAAGGGATAATAGATCATCGGCTTATCATAAATAGGCATCAACTGCTTACTCACCCCTTTCGTGATGGGATATAAACGGGTGCCGGAGCCACCGGCCAGGATAATGCCTTTCATAACTTAAGCATTTAAGGTATCAATGATATCGCGCAAACGCGGCAATTGCTGGTCTTTTCCCGACAACAGGATCTCCCGCGCATCTATCTGCCAGTCGATCCCCAGGTCCGGATCATTATAGGTAATCCCCAGTTCTGAAGCTTTGTGATAATAATTATCAACTTTATAAAAGAAAACCGCTTCGGGGCTAAGTACCACAAACCCGTGGGCAAATCCGCGCGGCACAAAAAACTGGGTATGACTATCTTCTGTTAATTCAACGCTTACATGCTGGCCGAATGTGGCAGAACCTTTACGCAGATCCACTGCCACATCTAACACTTTACCTTTTAATACCCGCACCAGTTTTGCCTGTGCCTGTTCTCCGGACTGCATGTGAAGTCCACGCAGTACACCCCGCTGCGACAATGACTGATTGTCCTGGATAAAGCGGGTATCGAGGCCTGTTTTCGCATGGAACTCTTTTTCATTAAAGCTTTCAAAAAAGTAACCCCTGCTGTCACCATGTACTGTATCGTGTATGAGGAAGCATCCTTCTATGCCTGTCTGTTCAATGTGCATGCCTATCTGTTTGCGTACATGGATTGATAATACTGCTGGTACGTACCGCTGGTAACATGTTCCAGCCAGGTGGTGTTGGCAAGGTACCAGTCAATCGTTTCTGCCAGTCCCTGCTCAAAAGTAACACTGGGTTCCCAGCCAAGATCGTTTTTAAGTTTGGTAGCGTCAATAGCATAACGGCGGTCATGTCCGGGCCTGTCTTTCACATAGGTGATTAATTGTTCGCTTTCGCCGGGCTGCCGGTTCAGTTTGCCATCCATCAGGCGACATAACAGTTTTACCAGGTCAATATTCTTCCACTCGTTAAAGCCGCCTACATTATACGTACTGCCGGTTGCAGCTTTATGAAAGATGGTGTCAATAGCCCTGGCATGGTCTTTTACAAACAACCAGTCGCGCGTATACTGTCCATCCCCATAAACAGGCAATGGTTTTTTCTGAATGATATTATGAATGAAAAGAGGGATGAGTTTCTCCGGGAAATGGTTAGGGCCATAGTTATTGGAGCAGTTGGACAACACGGTGTTCATGTGATATGTTTCCCGGTAAGCCCGCACAAAATGATCGGATGCAGCCTTACTGGCTGAATATGGCGAGTTGGGGTCATACGCCGTGGTCTCAGTAAAGAAGCCCGAATCGCCAAGGCTGCCGAATACTTCATCCGTAGAAATATGATAAAACCGATGTGCAGCAAGGTCTTCCTTCCAGGCTGCTTTTGCTGTATTCAACAGGTTTACTGTACCGATGACATTGGTGTACACGAAATCCATCGGCGAAAGGATAGAACGATCCACATGTGATTCTGCTGCAAGATGGATCACATCTGTAAGAGCATATTCCTTAAACAGGGATTCCAACTGGCCGGCATCCAGGATATTGGCCTTTACAAAACGGTAATTCGGTAACTGATCAATATCTGACAGGTTTTCGAGGTTTCCTGCGTAGGTAAGGGCGTCCAGGTTAATGATCTGGTAATCCGGGTACTTATTTACAAACAAACGGACCACATGGGAGCCGATAAATCCGGCACCGCCTGTA
>CAZAOR010000280.1:0-3375 GCA_964486805.1 uncultured Sediminibacterium sp.
TGAAGGATGCCGCTGCCACGGCCATCTATGGTGCCCGTGGCGCCAACGGGGTAATCGTGATCACCACCAAAAGCGGTCGTCCGGGTAAGTTATCCCTGACCTATAACGGGTTTATAGGCATCAAAACGCTTGCCAAGGAACTCAAGGTGCTGAGCCCTTATGATTATGTGATTTATCAGTCAGAACGTTCCCGGGGGAGCAGCACGGACAGTACCACTTTCGCCAGTAATTTCGGGACTACCTGGGATACGCTTTCCAATTATAAAAATGTACCGGCAGTAGACTGGCAGAAACAGGTGCTGGGGCAAACCGGCATTACCCAGACCCATAGCATCAGCGGCATGGGGGGGACCAAAACTTTCACTTACAATTTCGGATATACCTATAACGATGATAAAGCCATTGTGCTCAACTCGGCATATAAACGTCATCTGCTGAACTTTAAAGGAGAATACCGGATCAACAATGATATCCGGGTGGGACTGATTACCCGCTATACCCATACCGATGTATATGGGGCAGGTGTTTCATCTGACCAGGGTTCTGCGTATAACCGGCTGCGTAATGCCGTGAAATACCGTCCTTTCCTCTCTGCCAACCAATTGATAGATGATGCGGATCCTCTGGCCGACCCGAATGTAGGTAATGGCCTGACCCTGGTGAATCCTATTGAGCTGGCGAATGCGGAATACAAGAAGAAATCATATGACGTCTTCAAGGTTACGGCTTATGTGTCTTATAATATTGTCAAAAACCTCAGTTTCCGCTCTACTTTCGGTTATGATTATAACAACCAGGTCAATCGTGCTTTCAGTGATTCCATTACGCCTTACTCCGTGATATCCGGTTCCCGGATGCCGATCGTGGAACTGGATACAACTACAGCAAAAACGATCACCAATTCCAATGTGCTTACCTATAGCCTGAACAATTACAAAGGCAAACATGATTTCAGTGTATTGGTTGGTGAGGAGACCTATGACCTGCGAACCACCGCGATTACAGATCTGGTAAAGAACTACCCGCAGGGAACCAGCCATGATGCCGCTTTCAGTAATTTAGGATTGGGGGTTCCATTCACCGGCTATCCCAAGCTGGGTAAAACGCGTTATACCAACCTGTCATTTTTTGGTCGTATCAACTATGATTACCTGGGAAAATATTATGCCTCATTTAATGTGCGTGCGGATGGCGCTTCCAAGTTTGCGCCGGGTCGGCAGTGGGGTTATTTCCCGGCTGTTTCAGCAGGCTGGCGTGTGAAAAAAGAGAAGTTCCTGGATAATGTCCGGTTCCTGAGCGACCTGAAATTCCGTGTCAGTGTCGGGGAAGTAGGTAATAACCGGATCAGTGATTATCTTTTCCTGACCACTTTCCGCAATGATGGCGCCTATTACTATGGTATTAACGGCAACCCGATAACGGCCTACTATTCCGCAGGCCTGGTGAATGAAGCCCTGCAATGGGAATCCAACCTGAGCCGTAACATTGGAGTGGATATCGGTCTGTTCCATGACCGGCTCAGTTTGAGTGTTGACTATTATAATAACCAGGCGAAGAACCTGTTACTGAATGTACCCATCGCTTCTACCTATGGTTATACTACCCAGTTGCAGAATATTGGTAAAACCTCCAATAAGGGCCTGGAAATCCAGTTGAATGCTGCCGTGATCCAAAAACAGGATTTTAGCTGGAGTTCAAATTTCAATATCTCCTTCAACAAAAACAGGGTGGAAGCCCTGGGCCAGGGCCAGAACCTGTTTTATCCGGCTGCAAGCTGGGGGGTATCCGGACAGCCCACGGATTATATCATCCGCATAGGTGATCCGGTAGGTGCTATGTGGGGGCTGGTAACGGATGGTTTCTACAAGGTTTCTGATTTTGATTACAATCCTGCTACCTCCGTGTACACCCTGAAAGCAGGGGTGGTATCGGATGCTGGCATCATCGGAACCGTGCAACCCGGTTCTATCAAATTCAAGGACCTGAATAAAGATGGGTCTATCGACCTGGACAATGATCGCCAGGTGATCGGAAATCCTACCCCTACATTCACCGGGGGTTGGAATAACCAGTTCACTTACAAAAACTGGGATATGAGTCTCTTTGTGAACTTCTCTTATGGCAACACCATCTATAATGCCAATAAAATTGAGTTTACCAATGGCTATACCAATAATTCGAATATGCTGGCCATCATGGCAAACCGCTGGAAAGTGGTAACGGCAACCGGCCAGACTGCTCAATGGATCAACTCATCCAACCAGGCTGTGGGTATTGCACCCGACCAGTTGGCGGCACTGAATGCGAATGCTACCATCTGGCAGCCGATCAAAGGAGCAGGCGCTTTCTATCCCAGCAGTTGGGCAATGGAAGATGGATCTTTTCTTCGGATCAATAACGTAACGGTCGGTTATTCAATTCCGGCAGCGAAACTGGCAAAATCAAAGATCAAGCGTCTTCGTTTTTATGTAACGGCTAATAATCTCGCTGTGATCACCGGTTATTCGGGGTATGATCCGGAAGTGAGTGTAAGAAGCAGCCCGCTGACTCCGGGCCTGGATTATTCAGCTTACCCGAAAAGCCGCAGCTATATTTTTGGTGTACAAGCTTCATTCTAATTCATACCTTACTAAATCATTCGATATGTTCAAGAACAGATTATACCAATGCAGTTTTCTGGCAGCAGCAGGTGTTTTGCTGATGCTGACAGGCTGTAAGAAATTCCTGGATCAGCAACCGATCACCGATGTGAGTACGGATGTGGTATTCAGCGATGTACCCAGTGCCTATAAAGCCCTCGCTGGTGTATACAGCCGGCTTTCCGGCGACGCGGGTTTTGGTATTCGCCTGAGCCTGTATTACACCGTGGACAATGACGAAACCCAGGGACCCACCGGCGCTGCTGATAATGACCGGCGGGATATTGCCCGTTACCAGGCCACTTCCGGCAATGCCCAATTGACCAACCCTTTCAACCAGTTGTTCACGGGCATTGAATATGCCAATATCTGTATCGCCAATATTCCCAAGATGACCATGTACAGCAATGGATCAGACCAGCAGAAAAAGCAATTGCAGCGGATGTATGGCGAGGCATTGACTTTGCGGGCACAATTCTATTTTGAAGCCATCATCAACTGGGGTGATCTGCCTTCGCATTTTGAACCGGCTTCTGTACAGGCCAATGCCAATCCCTTCCCTGCAAGAACCGACCGTGATTCACTGTATAATCATATCCTTGCTGATCTGAAAACTGCAGAAGACCTGGTGCCCTGGCGCAATGATCTAAGTTCAATCGGTGACCCAATCGATGAGCGCATTACAAAGGGAACTGTCAAAGGACTGCGGGCCCGTATCGCCCTTTTCCGCGGGGGA
>CAZAOR010000281.1:0-2817 GCA_964486805.1 uncultured Sediminibacterium sp.
CACCATACCCTTGCAGGAGGGCGATAGTGTTCGGGAAGGCCGTCAGCAAAAAACGGATATGAGTCGTATGAATGCCAACCGTACAGATGTGGATGGAAGTTCCGGCGAGAAAGAATATTTTGATCCCACCCCGGTAAAACAACAGCCGGTGGTTGCGGCGCCCAAGATCGGCCGTAATGATCCCTGTCCCTGCGGCAGCGGCAAGAAGTACAAAGCCTGTCATGGGAAAGACGCGTAAATAAGTACGAAGGACAAAGTGTGAAGTGTGAAGTGTGAGGGACGAAGTGCCAAACAAAAACTGTTGCATCCTGCTTCATACTTCGTACTTTGTACTTTATGCTTGGTACTTGGTATTTCTTGTTTTGTATGTCCCTTCCATGATGTCTATCGCTTCCTATATCGACCACACCGTTCTCAAGCCGACCACCCTGGTAGGTGAAGTGGAGAAATGCTGTACCGAAGCCCTGCATTACGGGTTTGCGGCGGCCTGCATACCGCCTAATTTTGTGCGGATTGCAAAACCTTTGCTGGCAGAGAGTCGCGTGAAGCTGGCGACTGTAATCGGTTTTCCCTTTGGATATTCGGCGATAGAAGCTAAGATTGCCGAGATATTGCTGGCGATCGTGGATGGAGCGGATGAACTGGATGTGGTAGCCAATATATCTGCGATAAAGAACCAGGACTGGACCTTTATAGCGGATGAGATCAATCATATTATGCCCATCATTCGCAGTAAAGGGAAATGCATCAAAGTCATTATCGAAAGCGGGATACTAACAGAAGCGGAGATCATTGCCTGTTGTGATATTTATGGCGCGGCGGGGATCGACTACCTGAAAACATCCACCGGCTACGCTGAAAAAGGAGCAACCATAGAAGCGGTTCAGCTTTTCCGTAAACACCTGCCGGCTGCAGTGCAGATCAAGGCTTCCGGGGGTATCCGGGACTATGCATTTGCCAAAGCCCTGGTGGATGCCGGCGCCACCCGCCTGGGATGCAGTGCCAGCGTTGCCATCCTGCAAGGCGCTCCTGCCGGTGATAGCGCTTATTGAATCTGTTTCCGCCGCTATTTTGTACCTTCATATCAAATCTTGCATCTTGTTGAACCGGTTTATTTGTATGTTTTTTCTGCTCTGCCTGGCGAGTATCCGGGTGTCGGCAGCGGGGGACTCTATCATCGTTCGGAGAGATCCCCGGGTTGATTGGCTGGTACAACAACAGGCGGCCGCCAATCGGTTCAGCGCTCAGTTTACGGCAACAGGATTACGGAAAGGATATCGTATCCAGGTGATCAGCACCCCCAGACGGGATGAAGCATTCCGCATCAAATCAGAACTGCTTGCCCGCTTCCCGGATGAAAAATCTTATGTGCTTTACCAGTCGCCCAATTTCAAAACCCGGATCGGGAATTTTATCAGCAAGGAAGATGCGGAGAAGATGAAAGCTGTTCTGAATAAGCAATACCCGCGGGGCGTTTATATTGTAGAAGACGGCATTGAATATACTCCCAGGAATCCTGCCGACAGTACCCAACAATAGTCTTATGCAAGTAGTCGATAAAATAAAAGCATTAGCGGAAAAATACGCGCCGGATACCATTGCGATACGCCGTTACCTCCATGCACATCCGGAACTGAGTTACCAGGAACATGCTACCAGCGCTTTTGTGCAAAACAAGCTGAAAGAGATGGGTATTGATTTTGAAGTGATGGCTACCACCGGTATGCGGGCGATATTACAAGGAAAAAACCCGGATAAAAGTGTCATAGCCCTCCGGGCCGATATGGATGCCCTGCCGATCCAGGAAGAAAACGATACCCCTTACAAATCCATGCATCCGGGCGTAATGCATGCCTGCGGGCATGATGTGCATACTTCCATCCTCCTGGGGGCGGCACGCATACTCCAGGAAATGAAAAACGAGTGGGAAGGTACCATCATATTATTGTTCCAGCCGGGTGAGGAACGTAATCCCGGCGGAGCCAGTTATATGATCCGCGACGGGGCGCTGGAAAACCCACGCCCCCAAGGTATTTTCGGTTTGCATGTACATCCGGGCCTGGATGCAGGTAAACTGAGTTTTCGCAAAGGAAGGGTGATGGCCAGTGCGGATGAATTGTATATGACCATCCGCAGCAAAGGCGGTCATGCGGCGGCGCCGCACCTGACGGCCGATACCATCTTGATTGCTTCGCAAATGATTGTGAGCCTCCAGCAGATCATATCACGCAATAACAATCCTACTTCTCCTTCTGTATTGTCTATATGTTCCATACAGGGTGGGCACACCACCAATGTGATTCCCAGTGAAGTGAAACTGATGGGTACTTTCCGGGCGATGGACGAAGCATGGCGTAAAAAAGCACACGAACTGATCCGCAAACAGGCAACCGGTATCGTGGAAGCGATGGGCGCAGAACTGGATTTGCATATTGATATCGGTTATCCTACCGTGGATAATGACCCGGCCTTGACAGAAAAAGCCTGGCTACTCGCAGACGTATACATGGGTAAGGAAAATGTGCTGGAAACAGAAATGCGGATGGGAGCGGAAGATTTCGGATATTATACACAGCAGATACCCGGATGCTTTTACCGCTTAGGTGTGCGCAATGAAGGAAAGGGCATCATACACAATGTACATACGCCCCGTTTTGATATTGATGAATCAGCCATTGCCACGGGTATGGGTATGATGGCCTGGCTGGGCATGAAAGGAGCATAAAAAGTACGAAGTACGAAGCGTGAAAATGTTTGTGAAAATCAGCTTTTGTTCTCCGCGGGGTCTTCCGCTGAAGCCTGCGAAGGTGGAGACCC
>CAZAOR010000282.1:0-8539 GCA_964486805.1 uncultured Sediminibacterium sp.
TGCAACAGTGATTTTGTTGGTCATATTGGATTTAATTTTTCGCAAACTATTTATTTTGTGCAGATTGTTTACGGGGATTTTATGAATGGTATAAGCTTCTACTGAGCGATTCCATACGCGTGAGCTTATTGAAGTCATTTAAAACACCGCAGCATCTCCCGAACAAATTCGTGATGACCCTGCGGAAAACTGATTTCAGATGGCAGGTTTGCTTTTCACGATTGTTGAGATGGTTGGAAGAACCATCTATTCTCCTTAGCATCCTTATATCCAGCAAATAACACTATGGGCATCTTAATAATGGACGAGTGATTACTTATTGATTGCTGGCATACCAGCCAACCTTAAGCGTATATGAACAGATGTATGCAGGCAACCATTTATATAATCATTACGATTAGTTGTACTTCAGGTATTTGGTTCCGTGGAATGTTTGAATGGTTGGTATTTCTGTAACGACAGCGACTTTTACAAGACCGTCTTTTTGCAATGTGAAAGTTGCTTTGGGATAGCCTTCGCCCCCTTCAAATGTATTGTTGCCAATATATTTCAGCGCCGCTACAAGCTGTCCATTTTGTTTCATGAATAGGAGATCGTCGATTTTATTAAACTCCATAAAGTTATTATCTCCCATATCATAAAGTCCCGTAACCTTATTATAAACTATGTTATCGAGCGGAATTTCCTTACGCATCGTAACATTAAAAATGATTTGGTTTTCGCCGGAATTATTTTTTTGCATACGAAGGATCCTGTTCACCGCTTGTGGAGCGGAAGCCCATCTGTCGGTGTCAACATATTTACCGCCTTTAAAATAGATCTGCGTTATTAAATCTTGTTGATCAGGTACAGACACACGCATGTGTATATGGGCAGGCCGCCAGGTTGCTTCGTTATTCGGAACCGCCATATAAGGAACAGGCAGAATAGATTTGAATGCATAACTACCATCCTGCTTTGTTTTTTGTCCGCCCCGGTAATTGTACTGGTCGGAAGTGTTATCATACCGCTCATTTTCATCGCAATGCCAGATTTCTACCAGCGCATCGTGGATGGGTGTTTTACCATCGTCTTTAAAAATTTTACCTGTTAAAATGATTGGCACTCCCTTGGAACCCGGGAGCCTGAGATTGGTTCTGAGAGGTGCTCCCGGTCTATAAAATGGCCCCAATATATCCGTGGTTGTTGGCGTATCGCCTTCAAAGGATATACCATTCCAGTTTAAGGCCCCAAAAGCGCTGATACTAAACACGGTCAGAGTGGAGTTTTTGATAAAGATCCTGCGTTGCATACTCATTCGTTTTGGTAGCTGAGAGATAAATGATCGGATTTAGCTTGTAGACAACTTTGAAGCATTGGTGATCTGATGGTATTCATTGAACGTCCAGTCCGGTACCACCACTGATTAAAGATACAAAAGCTCTTTGATTATTCTGCTGCTTGGCGTTATTCATCTGTTGGAACTAAATCCAATTAGCGAACAAAACGTAGTGACTATATTCGTCGCCCCGCCATATTGCCTATGTAGTGTTATACGCAACCATTCTGCTTGTCGTCCATTGTCTGCAACTATTGCTTGTTTGTCGTCCTCCTCGTCATTTTTCCCTTACTGGGACCCGCTCTTAGCGGGTGACCTTGCAGAAAACGAAGTTTACGGTTTGAAAATATTTGAATTATGCCATTCGATATAATTCTTGTTTGGCTTATCCATTTCCCTGGTTGGAATATTCCGTAAAAGTGCTCCGTGATATTGATAATAATCCTTACCATTTTCAAATTCCTGCCTAATTCGATTGCTGACTTCTATTTTAAAATCAGTTGTAATAGTCAAATAACCGGAATCAAATAATTTGTGGAGGTCAGATCTAAGTAAAAGTCCATTTGAGATAAAGTGAGGTCCTGATTTTGTGTATGGTTTTATATGTGCCGCCTCTAAAACCGGCAATGTTTTTTCACCTGAAATTGAACATTTTCTGGAATAAGCATCGGTAATTAAAACTCTAAAAGCGCCTTGTCCTAAACGAACTTTCGTCAATATAGATTGACCATACATTGGCCATTCTGTTTGTTCTAATGATAACTGACTCTTATTTTGATCAGCAACATTAAAGAATAAATATTTTTGAAGGCGAGCCTCCACCTTAGCCCATAATCTCTGCCCAATAGCTTCTTCTGTCTCGTATGACTTTCCCTGAACAATACTTTTAGCCCAATTCGCAGGCGGTTCTATCCAATCGGCTTCTTCGAAAAAAATCGGATTTGTTAGAACAATGCAACCTATAGTCGGATTGGCGTCCCACCATTCTGACCTATAATTTGAGATCATTGTCCTAAGTTCATCTATTGTTTCACAACCATTCCGATCATTAAAAGTGTCCCATGCTACAGAAATGGGAAGGAAAGTATGGCTTGAAAAGAAACCCACCCCAGCAATGGCATTATAGGGGCTTTTTAGTTTCAGAAGGAAGGGGGCTCCCGGGCTGATTACTTTAAAGTTTGTTTTTCCTCCGGGCTGCCAAAAATTAACGTCTTCTGGATGTATCTTTCGCAGGTAGTTATACCATTTAAAATCAGTGTTACCGACATAAAATCTCATAATACTGACAAATTTTGTTTTTGGGACACCCAAAGCAAGAGCGTTGGCTATGTGGCGATATTCTGTGTTCCTTCAGTCCGGTACTGCTACTGATTAAAGATACGAAAGCTCATTGTTTATTCTACAACCTGGCGTTATTCATCTATTGGAACCAAATCCAATTAGCGAACAAAACGTTGTGACTATATTCGTCGCCCCGCCATATTGCCAAACCGAATGTTGTAAGCAGTTTTACTTCCCTTTTGTTGGTGGTGTCGGTGGTTTTGGTGGTGGTGGTGCTTGCGTACTTTGTGTTGTCACTTTAGTATTGCCTTTTGTCTGCCCTTCATTTAGGGGTTTCGACTTTGGTTTCTCCACTATTTTCGTCTGTTTTTATGTTGTTAATAAATGGAACTTCAATAATAATGTCATCCTTTGGTCGTGACAAATATACTTTGTCAAGCTCGTACATAAGGTTTGATGTCGCATAATCATAAACCTTGACATCTCTTAAGACTATCTCTTTAAAATCATTTGTCTCAGAATAAGAATTTATCATTCCGTGGTAAGTGATATTATTTGGGATGTCTCTAAAATAAATTTCATTAACGTTGTCAGCATTTAAAAAATATGAGTAAAGATTTTCGTCACCATACTTTGTTGTCAACTTAAGAGACTTTCCTATGCGATTAACAAATTTGTAGTTGTCAAGCCCTGCACAAATGAAACCAATAAAAACTGAAGTAATAATTGCTTTGATAATAGCAGAAAATGGGATTTCTTTAGAAGGTAGATTTAGCCAAAAATTGTCAAAGCTGCTGTCGTGCCGACAAATATTGAATGCAAGTTGAGCAACTAAATAACTTACTCCCCCAAACAAAATTGAGTTGGCAATAAATTGAAAAGAGTTCCACTTTTTATGAATAGTCAGCTTTTCAAAAATTATGCTTGCTACTGCTCCTGGTGTCAGCAGTATAATTAATTTCAATGTTAATTCGGGTATCTCCATAAAAATTGCTTACAACTATACAATTGCCGAATGTTTCATTCTGTAATCAATTTGCGCCAATTTCAATAAAGAAAATAGAATTAATCGCTTCCACAAATTGCCGCAAGAAAAAATACTGTTTCGCCGATCTATCTTACACTTTCTCGCCTGCGAATATATCCATCCCAACAGCCATTTGGCCTGGTGGATTTTACAGGAACTTCATGATGATTGGAATAACCGGTTGGGGGGTACCGGTACTACAAGATAAATGATAAATCCGGATTTTGCAAGTCCTCTTATCCTGCTTACCCGGATAAGCCGCCTGGGTTTAGTCGGGCGAATACGGGGTATCAGGAGTTGGCATCCCGCCAAGCGGGACAAGTTCTAACCCGTCCATTGAATGCGTGAAGCGAAAAAGACTTCTCCCGGCATACTCCGAATCCTTTTGAACAGGTTCCCGGCGCTTTAGGGGGATTTCCCCGGACGCTTCGGTCGAAATGACCTTCAACGGAATGCGGCAAGACGCTGACCCGCTAACCTGCCATCCAAGGATCTCCCAAGGACCTCCCCAGGATATCCCGGGGATCTCCCATGCCTCTCCCAAGGATCTCCCAAGGATAGTCCAATGAATCCCACTGAATGCCTTTTTTTCGGGTCTAAAAAATGCAAAACCGGATTTTTCAAGTACCAAATACCCCCCATTTTAAAGGGTTTCAGACTTTTTGATCCACTTAATGCATTGATTATCATAGTTGGTACCGTTGGTACTAGTACCAGTAGTACCAAAACGAATGAAAAACCGGGTAGTGGAAGTACGAAGGACAAAGTTGGAAGGACGAAGGATAAAGTTGGAAGTACAAAGCGCATAGGCTAAATGCATTAATAATGAGAGGTCTCCCACGCCGGCAGCGTGGTCGACAGGACGGCCAAAATCTATCCCGCTCCGCGGGAGGCCAATCCCTACTACGCTATCTCTATTTTCAATACCCTTAAAAACCGGTTCAGCTCTGCTTTCTCTTCCGCACTGAGCGGTTCCCGGTTTTCCAGCCTGGCCCGCAGGAACAGGGCTCGTTTATGCTGGGGATATTTTGCCAGGATGGCCGCGATCTTCCGGCCCGATTCCTCATCTTTCTGAAATACAGGCGCATGCTGTTCCGGCTTCTCCGATTTATACCGATTGGGCATCTTCAGCAGGATGGCTTCCAGCGTTCCGATCCAGGACGCCGGCAGATCCGGCACTTTCCGCGCTTTCTGCAATAAACCCTCCAACTGCTTTTTACTCAGGCTGCCCCGCTCTTCATACTGGTGCATCAGGCTCATCACGAATAAAGCATCCGGGTTATGCGCATACACCGCATCTAATATGCGGCCAATGATATCAATACCTGCCTTGCGCTGATACATAAGCGGAGCAAAGCTATCCAAATAAAAGAACAGGGCGAACATTGTTCGCCCTGCGGAGATTTAGGATGCTACCATCTATTACCAGATCGCTTTCGATGCGACAAAATTACCGCTCGCATCAAATGCCACGCAATACCGCGTGTTATTGGCATTGATAATCGCCACATAACCTCTCAACGTACCGCCTGTTGTAATACTGAAGGCCTTATCCAATACATAGTTCGGGTAAGTGGTACTCAGGTAATTAAGCGCCGCATCCGGCAGTGTGGCAACGGCAATCACCAGTCCCACAGGCGAAGGAATCACCACCCGCTTTACAAATACCCCGGCGCTGGTGAATACGGTGGCATACAGGCCACTGTCTTTGGAGATAACCAGGAAACCTCCATCTTTCAGGCTGAAAGCCCGCACCAGCGTATCAGCAGCATAGGTACCGGCCATATAACTTGTAACGGCCGCAGGCAGCGCAGTCAGACTCAGGGTATCGCGGTGCTGTCCATCGCGGCAGTCAAATAAACCGCCCCTGTGCCAGCCCGGACCATCGCCAATATCCCCTCTTTCCCGCTGCTCCAGTACTTTCACAAAACTACCATCGGCATTGAACTGCAGACCGACCGGCTTTCCATTGAACCGGATGATCACCACATAACCCTGCACCGTACTGTTGGCATCTTTTACAGTAAACGCTTTCAGGAAAGTGTACCCGCTGTAATTATTACTCAGATAGGATTGGATGGTAGCAGAAAGATCCGCTGCCGCGATGGAATCCCGGTGCACACCATGGGCACAAGGATGGATGATATAAACGGAATCGGAACTGGAACCGGTACCGCTTCCCGATGTGCTATCGGTAGCCACGGCAATGGTGGAGGAAGTGGAAGTTGTGGCTACCACATTGCCTCCATTATTGGAAGACAAATCCTTTTTACAGGAAGTGGCGCCGAGGATCAGTAATAAGGCCGCCAGCCCATATGCATTCATTTTTTTCAAAGTATTTTTCATGTCTTTAGATTTTCAAAATTCACGTGATGGTTCTTAGGGTTAGTGTGTTATCGCTGTCCGGATTAACCATCAATTTTCAATTGACAGAATATGAGGTAAAGCCTTCTTTTTTCCGCCATGCGGCCAAATTGTATCGCCACCTCTGCCGTATACCGGCCCGCTCGTAACCTGTCGGCCAGCAGGGGCAGGGCCTTGGGTCGATGGCTAACGCCGGGAACCGCCACCATAGAATAAGCAACTATCCGCAGGTCCCTTTCTTCCGCAGGTATCGTATAAACATACCCGCTTTCACCGGCAGGAGCTTCCTGCCAGAGAAAGGTCAGGTCAGGCATCAGGTGCGACTGGGTCAGCATCATCAAAACCTGTATCATAGCGGGTAGTAAGGACATAGTATTACTGTTACGGCCTGGTAACCGGTCCTATAGCGACCTGTATCAATTGTTTGCTTTAAAGTATCTGTGTAGCGATCAGTTCAATAAGCGAATGCTTGTAAATCGTCCTCTTGAAGGATTAGATACAAAAACAAGGCTGGATGTTATGAAAGAAATGTTAAAGAAAGAGATAGAAAGGTGAATAGGCAATAGTCAGTAGTGAATAGTCAAAACCAGATGGTAGTATTTAGTTCTTTGTGTAAATAGTTTTAAAGTAACTGTAAAGAGAGTTAACCACCCGGCAGGTTCCGCTCCGTTTTTATTAACTATAAATATAGTTTTTTTATGGACAATCAACAACCCCATCTTCCCAAGGATTTTTTCAAGCAGTTCAAAAATCAAGATGATTTTAAATCCTTCTTCAACGACCTCTATAAACAGGGCGTGGAAGAAATGCTGCAGGCAGAGCTGGATGATCACCTCGGCTACGAAAAGCACAGTCGTAGGGGCCATAATACCGGCAACAGCCGTAATGGCTCCTATTCCAAGAAAGTAAAGACCCAATCGCTGTAGCAAGGCTTTCATGGGCCCTTAACTACTCAGGAGTGACTATTCCTTATATTGCTAATAAAATATTTAAAGGAAGTGATGGGAAATACTATTTTTTGGGTGCTGAAAATATGAATAGATGGATGCGCAAAACTTTTGGATGTGCGAACCCTAACACTTCCATAGGAGAGTTTTTGAATAACAGCAGCGTCCATATTAGTCAAAGTCAGATTACAGCGCATGGCGGTAATCTACCATCCCTTCTTTATGGAATCAAGGGATATATTCAATGATTTCTTATAACAAGTATTGGGCGACTGGACATGCAGATTTGATGGCAACAACGCCAAATCCCTATTGCGATGGTAATTGCGATTTTGATGGCCCCATTGAATTCATAGATTTTTGGCCATTACAATAAATTAATTTTATGAAACAAATATCACTCGTTATTACACTTGCAATATTAGGCTCATGCACATCTCAGGATTATCTTCACGATAGTAGGAAGCGAGATTCCTATAAAATCCATGAAGCGAGTTGGCAATTCAATTTTAAAAATCAAGTTTTTATTGCCTGTTTACATAAATTATATCTTCCAAATATTTGGTTAATGGTCGATTCAATTGATGGAACGAAAGCAGCTATTTACGATAGACTAGATTATAATAAACAGGTAATGTCCATTGCAGACAGCCTGGCAACTGCTATTTCACAGAAAATAGATCATAGTTCGCCAATCGAAGATAGAAAAGTGATACTTAATGCTTGTTTAGATTATAGAACGAGTAAAGAATTAGACCGCTTTACTGACTCGCTTTTCAAAGTTATTAATCGGAAAACTCTTCACGAGGATAAAAATAAGTAGCCTGTTATAGTTCTTCAATGTGAACGGTATTACTACTAATAGCATTTTTAACCCCGGCAAATTTAATCCCTGCTAAGAGAAAGTTTTTAAAAAGCTATGAAACTAGGATTCAATTGTATATTTTTTCTTGCTTCCCTTTTCATCCCGCCAAGGCGTGATCTACGCTAGCGCTCCGATTTTTCCCTTTTCATTTTTCATTATTCATTTCATTCACGCCACTTCGTCTCCAGCAGCTTAATAAAGTAACCCCCCACCACACTTCTTGCCTGGAACCCTACCTGGCGGCCATCGGTGGTTTCATGCCAGTCGCTCAGGGGCACCCGGGTGGGTGTATGTTCTGCATAATACAATACGGGATCTATCAGATGTTGAAAGTCCTGCGGATCATTGGCCAGGGTGGCAGTCCATAAAATCCAGTCGGATTTGGTATAGGTTTTCCGGCTGTCCAAGGGCAGGCCAAAACGGTTCTGCTTTTTCAGGTAAAAAGCGATCTCTTTATTGTACACCTCCGCCGGGAAAAGATGCAGCTTCAGCAGCTTATCCCAAACCAGGTTATACTTCTGGCTCCAGCTATCGTGGTTATCGAAAGTAAGCGCATAATGATCCCCCGCATCCGCTAACTGCATCCATCGCTTCGCCATATCGCGCGCCATCGCCGTATATTTTTTGGCAGTATCGGCATATCCCAACTGCGCTGCCATCTGTCCATAACAACCCAGGGCCACAATGGCTTTTACCGAAAGGTTGGCATTGCGCGCAAGATGGCCTGCAAAGTCGTC
>CAZAOR010000283.1:0-3405 GCA_964486805.1 uncultured Sediminibacterium sp.
CGTCGAGCACCTGGAGGAGAATGTTGAAGACGTCACCATGCGCCTTTTCGATTTCATCGAGCAACACCACACTGTAGGGCCGGCGCCGAACGGCCTCCGTAAGCTGCCCCCCCTCTTCATATCCGACATATCCCGGAGGAGCTCCGACCAGTCGAGAAACCGAAAACTTCTCCATGTATTCCGACATGTCGATTCTCACCATGGCATGCTCGTCATCGAATAAGAATTCGGCGAGCGATCGGGCAAGTTCCGTCTTACCCACGCCGGTCGAACCAAGGAAAATGAAGCTGCCAATGGGCCGGTTACGGTCCTGCAGACCCGCTCGCGAACGCCGAATGGCATTCGATACCGCAGTCACCGCCTCATCCTGACCGATCACACGCTCGTGGAGCCGGTCCTCCATTTTAAGGAGCTTCTCGCGCTCGCTTTCGAGCATCTTGGACACCGGTATCCCCGTCCACCGCGCAACGACCTCTGCGATGTCCTCCGGCCCAACCACCTCCTTCAGCATTTGGCGGTCTTTCTGCAGCTTTTCGAGGTCGGCCTGCTTTTGGGCAAGCTCCGTTTCGATGCCGGGGATAGTGCCATACCGCAATTCTGCTACGCGCGCGAGGTCACCCTGCCGCTCCAACTGTTCGGCTTCGATGCGCAACTGCTCGATCTCTTCTCGCTGCGAACGGATATCGTGGATGAGCGTCTTTTCGTGCTCCCAATGGGAGCGGAGTTGGGTGCGCGTCTCCTGCAAATCGGCAAGTTCTTTATCGATCTCTTTCAGGCGGGCTTCGGTGGCAGTCATGGAGGTGTCAGATTTCCGGTATTTGGAGATTTTACGAGCAATTTTAGTGCTCGTTTCCCCTTGGTGTGAGTAGAAATAAAACGAGTAACACGCCCGGGAGTTTCCTGTGACATGTTACTCGAATTATTCTACATTGTAGGATATGGGGTATTCCCCCCTCCTACGCATCCCTACTTCTGGATCAGCATCATCTTCGTCTTTACACTGCCTGGAGTGGAGACACGAAGTGAATAGGTGCCCGATGGAATTCCGCGCTAGTCGATTTCGACCGTGCGCTGACCGGCAGCCATAAGCACTTCCTGGGTGTAACTACGGACGCGTTCGCCAAGTACGTTATAGAGCTCGATCGTCATCGGAATGCCATCTTTCTTGACATCGAGATCGAAATGGGCCGAGGTCGTCGATGGATTCGGGCGAACTTCGCCAACGCTGAATGTGACGGTATTTGTCTTCAGGAAGCGGCGAAGGATCGAGTCGGCACAGAGCGGAAGCGGCGTGAAGGTACCCGGCACGGTATCATGCAAGACCCAGCAGACTTCCGTACCATGCGAATCGAACAAGTGCACGTTCGAGATCGCAAAGCCGCTAACAGTGTCTCGTGCGACCATCAGTGCAAGATTGAGGTTGCCAATCACGGCTGCCGGCTGGAAGACATTATTCCCTGTCGGAGCAATCTTCACACTGACCGTCTCATCACCACCATTATCGGTAACCTTGCTGCTGAGGATCTGGTATCCGCTCGCCGGCGCAACCGGAGTAGCAGTATTCTGAAGTTGGAAGAGGTCCTGACGGTAGGTAATGTCGAGCGACACAGCCTGAATATCGGCCATCTGCGTCAGCACTTCCGCGAGTTGGACCGGCACCGCAAAGATATCCGCGGTCTGCGCAATGTATGCGCCACCGGCCGGATTCGAAATGCTGACCGTCTGGTGCTCGAGGAGACCTGTTCCCGTCAGCTCCTTCGTGATCGTCCACTGCTTTGAATAGCCCGTCGCGCTATCCGCAACGGTATCAACCGTGTAGACGACCCACGCCTTCACCGCCTGCTTTAACGTCGGCACATATTGGACGGAGAGGACGGTAGGTGTCGTTGGATCGAGCACCTGGTTCAGCACCTTTGCTCGGGTGCCATCAGAAAACTGGAACTGGGAGCTCTGCCCAACCGCCGCCGGATCATCGACGATCTGCGCTTGTAACAGGATTGCCGGTTTCGCCCCGCTCACCGAGACCTGAATATTGTCCGCATTATTCAAACAGATATAGGTCGACGGGAAGTCATGTCCCGTACCTTGAACTGCAACATCTTCGGCGCGCGCCTGGGCGGTAAAGCCTGCTGGCGCGCAACCACCAGCAATATTGCAATTGCCGGTGAATGTACCGGTCGTGCTCATGAGTGCCTGCACGATAATCTGCTTCGTCTGATTCGGAAGAATCGTATCACCGATCTTGAGCGAGCCTGGTTGCACGATGCTGAATGGTGGATCGATCGTCAGCGACGTGACGATGTATGGGATGTTACCCGTGTCGGTCACGATAATTGTCTTTGTACCGCTCACAGTGTTCGGCGAGGTCACCCCCAGGTCCACCGACGGTGCCGAAAGCGATACTTCGGCATGCGCCATGTGGATGTTGAGCCAGAATACAGGGCGAATAACTATGCTTCCATCTGAAGATGTACCATATGCAAACACTGTATCGCCAGCACGTTCAGCCCATGGGTTTGCGCTATTAGGATCCGGAGTGAAGGTGAATTCAACCCAAAGAGAGTCATTGGGCTTCAAATCTGCCAAATGTCCTCCTTGAATGCCAGTGATTTTCCATTCGTTGCTGTCAGTACCAACCACACCGACGTCTCTGACATTAATAACAGCGCTTCCGAAATTGCGCAAATACGCCCTAAAGACTAAAAGGCTGTCACATACAGAAGTCATGCTTTGGTGATCGCGGTCCCAAGAGAGATCCGGCTTAATCCCTCGTCCCCACAGCCAGCTATAGTCTTTTTTCACATGCGTGAATGGTTCTGGAATATCCGAAGACCAATGTTGCAATCCAGAGTCTGCTTCTACAGCAGATGGAGTATAGCAGAAATTAAGGAATGTTGAACCTCCCGGAGGAATCTCGATTGGCAAAAGTGCCGTGTCGCTAAATGTAAATTCCGAATTGCTATAGTTATCGAGAATCCACTGCTTCGTAAGTTTGAACGGCGCAGCACCTGTATTCCAGACCTTGATCTTATGACACGCAGTCTGTCCTACAATCAGCGTACCGAAATCATAATCCTCAGCATTTATCACAGGCACCGTCGTCGAACCAACAATCGGTGCAGTCGGAGTCGGGCAATCGGTTTCAACGATAAGTGTATCATTGTACACATGTGCTGCTGTTGCAGCATTGAAACAGACATGGAATACGACCGAATCGCCAGGCGATAAATTATACACCAGTTTGGGTGTAGTTGTAACGGCGAGAACGCCCTGGCCGCCTTGTTTCCAATGGTACCCCGTCACCTTAAAGCTTTGATCGCCAGGTTGCCCAAGATTTTTGAATACAAACTGCATACACGTATCCACGCCCACCTGCGCGTTGAAGAACTGCGCGTTCGCGGGGAC
>CAZAOR010000284.1:0-6805 GCA_964486805.1 uncultured Sediminibacterium sp.
TCTGTATAAGGACCGTCCATCGGTTGATACTGTGAGCAATAACCCCGCTGCATTGGCGCTAACCGGGCAGCTTTTTGTCTGCGCTCGGCTGCCGGCAGGGAAGTTCTGACAGGTCCGCCAAATACATGTGCTTTCTTTGCTACCGAGGATGCAATAAAGGCTGCACAGTTTTCAATTACTTCCAGGGTATTGCAATAACAGTCGTAGGCAGTATCGCCCCAGGTAAACAAGCCATGGGAGCCTAACATGATACCCCGGATACCCGGATTCTTTGCGAGACAGTCGCGTAGTTGCAGTCCCAGGTCAAAACCAGGGCGCTGCCAGCCAACCCAGCCGATACTGCCCTGAAAAAGTTCCTGCGTGATTTTTTCTCCATCGGCTGCTGCGGCAATCGCGATAGCTGCATCCGGATGCAGGTGATCGATGTGCGCAAAAGGCAGAAAAGCGTGCAGGGGGGTATCGATGGAAGGTGCTTTTGACCGGAGATCATAGATGCAGTGATTAAAAAGTTCCACCATCCCGTCTTCTCCCTCTATACCCGGATAAATTTTTTCCAATTGGTGCAAGCGATCCAGGTATAGCCCTGCCAGTCCGCTGCGCTTCAATGTACCGAGATCGCCTCCGCTGCCCTTCACCCACATAACCGGGGTGGACTGTCCTGTCAGAGGGTCCGGCTCGGATATTTTACAGGAAGTATTCCCGCCGCCATAATTGGTTAGCCGGAGATCGGCGCCCAGGAGATTGGATCGGTACAATAATAAACCTACTTCGTCTCCGGCTAATTCAGCCGCCTTGGCTTCATCCCAGAGATAACTCACATGTTTGAAATCTTTACTGTTCACGTTGTTGCTGATTTGATAAGCTGTTTATGCCGGCAGAGAATTACCATACCCTACTACGATCACAGAAACCATGATTAGCAGGATGCCAACCGTAACTGTGCGACGGGTGGTTGTGCTCACACCCTTCCATTCTTTCAATACCATTCCCCATAAATTGGAAACAAGGATAATAAAGGCCATGTGCAGGATCCAGGAACTAGCGCCATTTCCCATCTTGCTTTCTCCCATTCCATAAAAGAAAAACTGCAGGAACCAGGTAGTACCAGCCAGGGCCGCCAGCAGGTAATTACGGCCGAGGGGGGCCGCTTTGCGGGTATAGTCGCCAAAACTGCTGTTGCGGATATGCAATCCGATGCACCACAACAGGTTAGTGGTCAAACCGCCCCATAATAAAACAACATAGGTTACATTATTGCTGAAAAGAAAATTGCCCTGACCCGGGTGTTTTAGTTGCCAGGCCGTGTTGGCTATCTCAGCCATCGGCTTTCCTGCTTCGATACCGAAATTAAAACAGGCGCTGAGTATGCCGGATAAAGTAGCAACGATCAATCCTTTGACCAGATTGAATTCTGCAATACTTGCTTTCTTCTGATCCGCATCCAGTTCTTTCTCTTTGCGCATCCCTGCTTTTCCGCATACAAAAATTCCGGTCAGGCAGAGCAATACCCCTGTCAATACAAACTGACCGCCACTGTGGTGCAGTAACGAAGAAAAGCTGATTTTACCGGGTTGGGGGAAAAAATTATAATAGATAGACGGGATCAGAGCGCCGAATGCAGCACAGTATCCCAGTATCACAGAGTTCCCGAGCGACATCCCGAGATAGCGAACCCCTAATCCATAAGTAAGGCCCCCGATACCCCATAATAGTCCCATCAGGAATGTAATACCAAAAACCGATCCCGATGCCCCGGCAATAATGGCCCCGAAATCCGGCACGGTCAACCAGGCTGCAAGCGGTGGCACGATGAGCCAGGAAAAAAAGCCCCCAATGAGCCAGTACGTCTCCCAGTTCCATTGCCGGATCTTTTTGAACGGCATATAAAAACTGCCCGAAGCAAAGCCTCCGATAAAATGAAAGAAGATACCAAGCAATATTCCCATAGGGCAGGAGTTTCAGGTAAGCAAAGCAATCATTGCATCAAATCTATTGCAATAGACTGGCGAACCGTCATGCACCATCATGGTCTTTAGTCTTTAGCCTTTTGTCTGTAGTAATAGGAGCCGGTAAAAACAGCCCGCAATCATGCATCTGCCAAACAATCCCAAACTACAAACTACAAACCACAAACTATAACGGTATATACTCCCCCTTGGCATTGATGGAGATCAGGGGCAGTTTGCGGTGTTGTTCAAAATAGTCAAACACTTCTTTCAGGCGGTTGGTAAATTTCTGGTAAGCGGGATCGTCTTTGGTTGCTTTGGCAAGGATCTCCCGGCTGCGTTCCACATTGAACCGGATGGGGAAAATATGGACCGGTATAAAATCCTGGCCCTGATCATGGGCATAGGAAGCCAGCAGGTATAATTCTTGTATCTGTGCATTGAGCGGAATGCAACCCACGGTCACACAACTGCCATGAATGTAAATATCATTCCCGGGTTTGAGTGAATCACTCAGTACCTGGTCAGAGGCATTCGGATAATTGATACCCAGGGCCATCTGATAATTGCTCCTGGGATTGAACTCATTGATATAATAGAACCCTTCCGGTACCTGGTAATCACCCTCAATCCTTTTGGGCCCGAGCGCTCCCGAAAGTGCACACACTTTATAGGTTTTAAACAATTTGAAAGGTTCGTTTTTTTTATTGCGGACCCACACTTCCAACTGGCTGTCATATTTGAAGCTTCGCACATATATCTGCCTCACCGGCCAATCGATATGAATGGCGGCGAGTTGTTTCTTCAGCGTATCTTCTTTGGACTTAATGGCAGAGAGTACTGTCGGGTACTGCATCTGGGTTTCCATAAAGGAAGGTTGCGCGGCTATCCTTCCGGCGCCTGTGAGCAGCACACAAACAAACAAAAACCGTTTCATGGACTCAAAAATAAGGGATGTAACCGTGGAATAGCCATCGGACACATCCCTTTAACGTTATCAAAGCGGGAAAAATTGCGGTTACAGGTTGCCGCGAAGTGCCTGTTCCCGTTCAATAGCTTCAAACAAGGCCTTGAAATTACCTTTACCAAAGCTTTTGGCCCCCTTCCGCTGAATAATCTCGAAGAAGAGCGTTGGGCGGTCTTCTACCGGTTTGGTAAATATCTGCAGGAGATAGCCTTCCTCATCCCGGTCAACCAGGATTCCCAGTTCACGCAATGGGGCGATATCCTCTTCAATTTTCCCCACCCGGCTCTGTAAATCCTCATAATAAGAGGCCGGTACTTTCAGGAATTCAACCCCCCGGTCGCGCAATTGTGTCACTGTAGCGACAATATCCCGGGTAGCAAGGGCCACATGCTGGCAACCTGATCCATCGTAGTAATCCAGGAATTCTTCTACCTGTGATTTCTTTTTACCCTCAGCCGGTTCATTGATCGGAAATTTAACATACCCATTGCCATTACTCATCACTTTGCTCATGAGTGCTGAGTATTCCGTAGAAATATCGATGTCATCAAAACTCAGGATATTCCGGAAGCCCATAACATCTTCATAGAATTTCACCCAGGTGTTCATCTGGTTCCAGCCAACATTACCTACACAATGGTCCACATACAACAGACCGGTTTCTGTGGGTTGATAGGTTGAAGCCCAGTGTTGAAAACCTGGCAGGAATGCACCCTGGTAATTATCGCGCTCAATGAAAAGATGCACGGTGTCGCCATAAGTA
This sequence comes from uncultured Sediminibacterium sp., assembly GCA_964486805.1. Classification (GTDB taxonomy): domain Bacteria; phylum Bacteroidota; class Bacteroidia; order Chitinophagales; family Chitinophagaceae; genus Sediminibacterium. The sequence continues at coordinate 3,677 of CAZAOR010000284.1, forward strand.
TGAATACCGCTCATGACCACTACCCCATCGGCATCTTTCATTTCGAGGGGTTCGAGGTAAGACCTTGCACCGCGAATAGTGGTCTGATGCCAGGCATCGCGCGCATCGTTGACCCGGAGGGCCAGTACTTTGACGGCATCTCCATGTTTATAAATATGATCAGCGACCGGATTACCACTGCGCAAAGGCGTGGTAAGTACAAAAGTGAGTTTGTTCTGGCGAAGGGCGTAACTGACACGGTCTTTTATACCGGTTTCGGGACCTGCATAGGCAAGGCTCTGAAAACCGAATGCGGTTTTATAGAAATGGGCCGCCTGTTTGGCATTGCCTACATAGAATTCTACATAATCAGTGCCCAGTAAGGGCAGGAAATCCTGCACAGTTGCAGGAGTGGGGCTCAAAACAGTTTGCATACATTGGGGATTGATGGAATGAAAGATCAATAGCAGGCTCAGCAAACAGTAAGCGTTCGCATGGCAAGTGTTTCCATCAACAGACAATAACAGATACGTTTATCGCTGAAAGGTTTATGCGGATAATCGGGCTGCATACCACAAAAATAGGGATTTGCGCATTAGCTCCGGGTATTTGGTATTTTGACTTTTCTTTGCAAAAAACAGTTTTATGAAAGTGGGCATTTTAGGCGGCGGGCAATTAGGCCGGATGTTGTTGCAGGCTGCCGCCAATTATACCGTGGAAACCTATGTACTGGAGTCGGATCCTGCATGCCCAGCAGCGCATCTCTGCCATCATTTTGTTTGCGGGGATATCCGGGATTTTGATACGGTGTATGCTTTCGGCAGGGAATTGGACGCCCTCACCATTGAGATTGAATCTGTCAATGTAGAAGCCCTGGAAAAACTGGAACAGGAAGGTGTGAAAGTATACCCCCGGCCGGCCGCTATTAAAACCATTAAAAATAAGATCACCCAAAAAACCTTTTACAAAAATAACGGGATCCCCACGGCCCCTTTCCGCATCACACAGGATCTGCAGGAGGTTGCCGCACACATCGACTTTCTGCCGGCTGTTCACAAGATCGCCATGGGTGGATACGACGGTAAGGGCGTGCAGGTGCTGCATGAGGCAGCGGATCTGCCGAAAGCTTTTGATGCACCCGCGGTGCTGGAGAAAAAGATAAAAATACACAAAGAAATCGCACTGATCGTTGCCATGAATGAGGCGGGGGAGACTGCTATCTTTCCCCCCGCCGAAATGATTTTTGACCCGGTGTGGAATCTGCTTGATTACCAGCTCAGTCCTTCCCTCCTGCCGGAGAAAATATGGTGGAAGGCGGAAGCCATCGCCATCAAACTGGTGAAAAATTTGCAGAGCCCCGGTTTATTCGCTATCGAAATGTTCCTGGATGAGCAGGAAGAAGTGCTGGTCAATGAAACCGCTCCACGCGTTCATAACAGCGGCCATCATACCATTGAGGGCAATTATAGCAGCCAGTATGACATGCTCTGGCGTATCCTGCTCGGGTACCCGCTTGGCAACCCAAAAGCAATCCTTCCATCTGCTATTGTGAATATCATTGGTGAAGAAGGATCTGCCGGATCAGCGTTTTATGAGGGTCTGGAAGAGGTGCTGAAGATGGAGCATGTTTTCCTGCATCTGTACGGCAAACAGGTATGCAAACCCGGGCGTAAAATGGGACATGTCACGATCCTGCACAATGATTACTCCGAACTCAGCCACCAGGCCAACAGGATCAAACGCCTGCTGAAAGCAAAAGGAAGGCAGTAATCAATACATCACCCTGTTGAGCTAAACCCGGCCATTCACGACAGGCGAATGCGCATTTTTCGACGAGTATATTTTTGGGAACCGATAGCAGAACAAAATGGCAGAAAATCCCTTCCTGCCGATCCGCCGCAGCCTTCTGTTACCAAGCGGGAACTTGGGTGCATCCATTAAAGAACCCGAAGAAATTAAAAACAAGAAGGGGAAAAGACGGAAATTAGCGCATGCGCGCCGGTCATGCGGATCATCCGCACAGCCTGATAAGTAGCCTATGAAATCACAAAATTGGCCTGCCACCGCCTTCATCCTCTTGCTTATGCTATGCTCCTGTGCAACGATCCCCGCAGGGATAACAGCTATACGGCCATTCAATAAAGACAAGTATTTGGGAAAATGGTATGAAATAGCCAGATTAGATTTCCGGTTTGAAAAAAATTTAAGCAATACCACTGCCGAGTATTCGCTGAATGGCGACGGCAGTATCAAAGTGGTGAATAAAGGTTACAATACCCAGACACATCAATGGAAAACCGCAACCGGTAAAGCCAGATTTGTGCGCGATGAAAACACAGCTATGCTGAAGGTTTCCTTTTTTGGCCCGTTTTATGCCGGCTACAATGTCATTGCTCTTGACAAAGACTATCGATACGCCCTGATTGCCGGTAAAAATGTAAAATACCTCTGGTTGCTATCCCGGGAAACCACCATGCCGGAAGCGGTGAAAAAGAGTTACCTCGCATTGGCCCAGCGCATTGGTTATCAAACGGATGCACTTGTCTGGGTGAGTCACAACCCATAAAGGGATCAAACGGCTGGTAAAATACCGGTAAATCTCCCATCACCCTGTTTATCTTAGCCGAACTAAGGATCTGCCACCCATCAAACCAAATACCTGGTCATGAAAAAATCTGTTATCTTTCTCTTGATAACCGGCGCAGCCTTCTGTTCCGGATTTGCAGTTCGATCAATCCTTTTTACCCAACGCAATCAATCATTGAGCATGAAAAAAGTAACCGGTATCGGCGGCATTTTCTTTAAATGCAAAGACCCGAAAAAAATGAACGAATGGTATAAAACCCATCTCGGCTTTAACACCAATGAATACGGCGCCAGTTTCGAATGGCGGGCAGCGGACGACAGCACCCAAAAAGGCATCACCCAATGGACTCCCTTTGCAGAAACCACCAAGTATTTTGCCCCTTCCACCAAGGAGTTCATGATCAATTACCGGGTGGATAATTTAGAAGCCCTGGTTGCAGAACTGAAAAAAGAAAATGTGACGATCCTCGACAACATCGAGTCCTATGACTATGGAAAATTTGTTCATATATTAGATATGGAAGGCAACAAGATTGAACTATGGGAACCGAAAGATTAAATACC
>CAZAOR010000285.1:0-2746 GCA_964486805.1 uncultured Sediminibacterium sp.
AACGGATTCAGCCGTCCGGCGACTGAATGAGCCGGGTGCCGCTATCCTGAGGGCATGAGCGCCCTGGACCTTTCTGACTTCGAATGCATCGTCTTCTTCACCGGGGCAGGACTGTCCGCGGAGTCCGGCGTGCCCACCTACCGTGGTCGCGGCGGCATCTGGCATCAATACAACTACGAGGACTACGCCTGCCAGCGGGCCTTCGACCGCGATCCGATGCGCGTGCTGGATTTCCACGAAGTCAGACGGGCGAAGGTGCTTGCCTGCGCCCCGCACGCAGGCCATTTGCAGATCGGCCGCCTGCAGGCATCCCGATCCGGCGTGCAGGTCATCACGCAGAACATCGACGGCCTGCTGCAGCGCGCCGGAGTGAGTGTCGACGCCGAACTGCACGGCTCGCTTTGGCGCGTACGCTGCCATCGTCACGGGATCTGGGAGGACCGGGATTCCGGGCCCTACAAGACCCGCCTGTGCCCCCGCTGTTTGCCGGAAGAGACGCCGCTGCGGCCGGACATCATCTGGTTCGAGGACAGGGTGAATGAGGCGGTGTTCGCGCGGGCGGCTGAGATCGTCGAGCGGGCGGATCTGTTCGTTTCGGTCGGCACCTCGGCGGTGGTGTGGCCGGCGGCGGGCTTCATCGAGGCAGCGAAGCGGGCAGGGGCGCGGATGATCGAAGTCAATCCGGAGGCCACGGAGGCATCGACGATGTTCGATGAGTGCGTGAGGGAGCCGGCGAGTCTGGCGTTGCCGAATCTGTTTGGCTGATCTTGTCAGAGCCGTGCTGATTCGCATCGCGACGCTTGCCGTAGAGCGCGCCGCAGTGAGAGGCTGGTGATCCTGCCCCTTTTCTGCGGTACGAGGAAGTTGTCGTAAGATGGATCTTGCACGGATCTCATGAGAGGAGCACAAGCATGCCCCCTGACCCCGCTGCACCGGTCGTTCTCAAGCGCAATCCAAATGCGCTGTCGGCGGTGATTGACGACGAAGTCATGCTGATGAATGTCGAGCGCGGCAGCTACTATGCGCTCGACGGGGTTGCCAGTGACGTCTGGAATCGTCTGGAGAAGGCGCCCACCCAGGCGCAATTGATCGAAGACTTGGTGTCGCACTACAGCGGCGAGCCCGCGAGCATCGAGCGCGACACGCTAGACCTGCTGGCCGAGCTGTCGGCCGAGGGCCTCATCGATATGGAGCCGGCCCCGGCGACCGCCGAAACGGATCGTTGATGGAGGACTACTCGCTTTGCGGCTGGCGAGTGCACAGCGAGCTGCCGCTGTCGGAGCTGCTGCCCTGGCGGGGTGACGATCGCGCACCCGACGTCACGATCCGTCTCGGCGAAGTGCCGCCATTGGAGGAGCCGGTGCTGTGCGGGCCGTTCCTCGCGGTCGGCCGTGGCGGCGTGGGGCGTTTCGAGGTCCGCGACGTTGCCGCCTTCAGGGTTTGTGGCGGCTCCGAAATCACCATCGATCCAAAGCTACCGGCCGATGCGCCCGATATCGGCCTGTTTCTTTTTGGCAGCGTGTTCGGCCTGTTGTGCCATCAGCGCGGAGAGTTGCCCTTGCATGGCAGCTGCGTTGACATCGGCGGACAGGCCATCGTATTCGCCGGTCCTTCCGGCAGCGGCAAATCCACGCTGGCCGCCGCCCTGGTGGCACAGGGTCATCGGCTGCTTGCCGACGATGTCACCGTCGTGCGACCCGCACCGGTGTGGCGCTACGGGCAAGTGCTGGCGGTCCCCACGTTGCCACGCCAGAAGCTGTGGGCAGACACTCTGGATTCGCTGGACCTTCCCATGGGGCGGCGCCTGCGCAGCCGCGGCGACATGGAGAAATTCGAGCATTGCACGGGGCCGGCGTTCCAATCGCAACCGCTTCCGCTGGCGATGGTGTGTCATCTGCGGGAAGCACGCCTGGCGTCTCAGGCGACACTGTCGCCGCTGCAGGGATTCGATGCCATGGAGAACGTTCGGCTTGCGGTCTACCGCCTGCGTGCCGGCCAGCAGCTCGATGGTGGCGCACGGGTATTCCGGAGCTGCGCCGCGTTGGCGGCGGCGGTGCCGCAATTTCGCCTGCTCCGGCCGATGAGTCTGGAAGCGCTCCCGGCATATGCCGCCACCCTGCCAGGTCTCCTCGCTGCGGCCAACGCCGCGTGAAACTGCACCTGGAGCCGCCCGAATGGCCGAAGGCGGCCAGGCGGGGGATCTTCTGGCTGGCGTCGTATCCGAAATCCGGCAATACCTGGCTGCGTGCGGCTCTGTCCAGCCTTCGCAGTGGCGGAGGAGAGGTCGATATCAATGCGCTCGGGGCCGACGGCGATACCATCGCCTCGTCGCGATTGCACTTCGATCGCATGGTCGATGTGGACTCGTCCGATCTGGCGGCAGACGAAATCCTGCGCGCACGACCTCATGTGTTCCGCCAGATCGCAGAGCAGGAAGCCGGGCCGGTGCTGTGGAAGGCGCACGAGGCCTGCATCATTCTGGATGACGGGCAAGCCCTGTTTCCGCCGGAAGCGAGTGCGGGCGCAGCGTACATCGTGCGCGATCCGCGGGACGTGGCGGTGTCGCTGGCGCATCACCTGCAATGCCCGATCGACCGGACGATCGCAATGATGGCGGACCCGGCGGCTCATTTCAGCAACAGGCCTGATCGGCTCCATTCGCAATTGAGCCAGCCGCTGTCGAGCTGGAGCGGACACGTGCGCAGCTGGATCGGGGAGGCCTGTCCGGTGCGCGGCCTGCCGGTTT
>CAZAOR010000286.1:0-2844 GCA_964486805.1 uncultured Sediminibacterium sp.
AAAATCTTTAAAAATAAATGCCCCCAGCTTATCCAGCGACGCAAAAAACGCCTTGCCGTTATTCGTCTCCGTAAACTCGGTTACAAAGCGTTGCAGGTAAGGGTCGCTGGCTATCATAAACGTGGTGATGGGTATTTTTAGCTTTTTGCATTGTGCGGCAAGGTTAAGGCAGCGGGTGGTAATGCGCCTGTCAAGCCCAAAGCTGTTTTTGTAATAACGCTTGCCTATTTTTAAGCACGTGGGCTTGCCGTCGGTAATCATAAAAATCTGCTTATTGGCATTTTTTCGTCGGCGCAAAATATCCATGGCCAGTTCGAGCCCGGCAACCGTGTTGGTATGATAAGGACCCACCTGCAGGTAAGGCAGGTCCTTAATCTCAATTTGCCATGCATCGTCGCCAAATACAATAATATCGAGTGTATCTTTAGGATATTTAGTACTTATAAGCTCCGCCAATGCCATAGCAACATTCTTGGCTGGTGTAATACGGTCTTCGCCATACAAAATCATACTATGCGAAATATCTATCATCAACACCGTAGACGTTTGCGATTTATGCTCTTTCTCCTTTACCATCAAATCATCTTCACTCATCATAAAGTCGCTTATGCCGTGGTTAATTTGCGCATTGCGAAAAGATTCGAGCATAGATATTTGCTCTGGAGCGTCGCCAAACTGGTAGTTGCGCAGATCGCTGCTCATCTCATCGCCGCTACCGGTATACGAAGTTTTATGGTTGCCGTTTTTGCCTCTTTTTAATTTTCCGAATATTCGTTCTAATGCACTTTGCCTAATGGCTTTTTCGGTTTTAGCTGTTAAACTAAATGCACCCGAACCAGGTTGCTCTTCGCGCAAATATCCTTTTTCGCGCAGGTCATTTATAAAATCACCTATGCCGTAATCTTTATCAGTAAGCTTATATTCTTTATCAAGCTCTGTAAGCCAGTTCAACGCTTCACTAACATCGCCCGAGGTATAGGTAAGCAGTTGTTTGAAAATATCAAACAACTTATCGAACGGCGATTGGTTTTTGGGTGTGTATTTTGAAAAACGATGCCCCAGCATAAATAATACAACAGTTAAAAGTAAAATTAGTTGTTTACCATTAAATGAAAAATGTTTTCCGGTTATATCCTCTATAAAAGGCTGATAACATATCCATATTCAACAATAAAGCCAACATTACTTCGTTGGGGTAAACAGAAAAGTTATATTGTCTTAAATAACGGAGCAGGGAAAATTTATTCGGCTCAATGTTAGGAAATCATTTAGCACCCGTGTAATTTTAAGGGCTTCTATATTACAAATAACAAAAAATAAAATATTTAAATGTATTTAACAGGAACCGGTAAAGGCGATATTACGGCATTTGTTAAGGGAGTAGGTATGTTAGGATATGGTATACACTATAATACCATGGAAGAAATTGCCACCCAGCTATCGGCGAGGGCATTTGTTTTTAAAGACCCTAAAACACACCGTAAAGTATGCTTTGTAAACTGCGAAATATGCTTTATTACTATTGCCATTAAAAAAGGGGTATTAAAAACTCTTGAAAGAAAGTTTCCTGAGTTTAACTACGATGATGACAACCTGATGCTGACCGCCCAGCACACTCATAGCGGCCCCGGCGGCTATTCGTATTATGGCCTGTATAACCTGAGTATACCTGGTTTTGTAATGGAGATTTATAAAAAAATAGTTGATGGAATAGTAGAAGCCATAGTAGCTGCCGAAAAGAATATGCGCCCCGCCGAACTTAGCATGGCATGCGGTGTGTTTGAACCCGAAAAAGAGGTTGCGTTTAATCGTTCGGTTACTGCATATAACATGAACCCCGAAGTAAACCCTAAAATAACTTTCGAAACGCGGCATTTAGGGTTAGACCGTGAAATGACCTTGCTCAAAATTAAGGAAACTGATGGCAAAGACCGCGCTTCGATTAACTGGTTTGGTGTACATACAACCAGCCTGCCCAACACCAACCACAAACTTTGCTTTGATAATAAAGGCTACGCATCGGAATATCTTGAAAAATATTATGCCGATAAAGGCAACAGCGAATATTTAGGTGTATTTGCACAAGGCACCTGTGGCGATGTAACACCCAGGTTTGTACATAACCCTGTTTATCCGTTTCAACGCGGACAGTGGGAAGGCAAGTACCCCGATGATTTTGAAAGCACGAAATACAACGGCAGGCTGCAATATGAAAAGGCTAAAGAAATAATTGAATCGAATACCGATAAGCCAGTTGCCGGCGATATTGATTACGAACTGATGTTTGTAAATTTTACAGATGTAACTGCCGATGCTAAATTTGCCCTTGGACACACCGACGCGCAAACAGATAAAGCGGCAATGGGTATAGCGTTTTTTGCCGGCACTGTTATTGATGGGCCAGGTATTCACCCTGCATTGGTAGAGATATTAAAAGTGCTGATAAAAGGCGTAAAGCATTTCGAAAAATTCAGAGCTAACTTCAGCGGGCCCGAGTATAAAAAAATTATTAAGCGCAAATACAAAGCCCATGGCAAGAAGAATATTCTAATCGAATCGAATACCCAGCGGATAATGGGCACCCGCCTGATTGATAAACTGGTTGCACCGGCATGGGCCGACCCTGCTATTGCCACGTTTAAATATTTCTACAAAAAATCGCGCGATACTAAGAAACCGTGGACCCCGAAAATTTTACCTCTTCAGTTATTTATTTTAGGCGACCTTGCGCTGGCGGGCTTACCGTTTGAAATTACAACAATAGCAGGTAAGCGGCTTAGAACATCGCTTGAAGAAACCCTGTCGGCACGTGGGGTTAAAAAAGTAATTCTTTGCCCGTATGCC
>CAZAOR010000287.1:0-3251 GCA_964486805.1 uncultured Sediminibacterium sp.
GAAGCTTTCCTGCCGGTGTACCATTTCATTCTCTGTTGCCACCAATGCAGCAACCGGATTGGGCAGGATGGTTACACCGCTCCAGCCGACATCTAAATAACCGGGCATATCCCAACCATTCTTTTCCAACCGGGTATCCTGTATTTCCCCGTTATAAATCTCAGCCGAACGGATTGCGCCGGTACTGGACTTCCAGCTCTCATCACTTACAATCTTATCCTTGCTGCCATCACTGTATTGAATTTCCAATTGCAGGAGCAGGGCAATATCCGAGCCATATACATTGCGATGATTGCTGAATCCGATCACGCCGCGATACCAGCCATTGGCCAGTGTAACAGCGATCGCATTTTCTCCGCGCTGCAACAAATCCGTCACATCATATACCTGGTATTGCACTCTTTTCTGGTAGGCGGTCCACCCCGGGGTAAAATAAGCATCCCCCACTCTTTTGCCATTGATATGTGCTTCATACATACCATGGGCAGTAATATAGGCAAAGGCGGATATGATCTTTTTCTGCGTGGTAAATGTTGTCCGGAAAAGCGGACAGGGCCTTAATGTTTCATCTTCTGCAAATCCCGGCTGTATCCATTTGGCCTGCCAGTCGTTGGCATGCAGAAATGCTGTCTGGAAATAAGCGGTATCACTGTGTACTGGCGTTGTACGGCTGTTATCCCATACATCCACCACCCAACCGTATCGGGTGCGGCTTTGCAGGGCCGGCCCGCTATATGGAATCATTACCGATACCCCATCTTTGATTTTACCGGAAGTCCAGAACAATTTTCGAAGCCTCCCGATTTCATACAAGCGAAGCTGGTATGCCGTTTGGTGCAGGTTACGTGCATCACTCGCCAGTTGCCAGCTAAAGCGTGGAGCAGGGTCATCGATACCCAGCGGGTTCTGCCGGTTATCGGTCAGGGGATGTGTGATACGGGTTTGGGCTGTGAGCAGGCAGCAGAAAAAAAGCAGACAGGCTGCTGATAAGCAAGTTTTTTTCATGGCAAAATCGTTATCCCGGATAGGTAAAGCGGTACCCAAAGTATCTTTTCTCTCCCTTTAACCATCCTGCGCTATCCTGAAAGCTTTTCAGGACAAGAAATCATCGGCATCGCGATAGGCTTTGATCAGGGCCAGGTCTCCTTCTTTTCCCTTCCCGGCAATCCCATGCTCCATTCCCAGTATGCCTTTATAGCCTTTCTCATAAATATGCCGGAAAATGTTTTTGTAGTTCATTTCACCGGTACCCGGTTCTTTTCTTCCCGGGTTATCGCCGATCTGGAAGTATCCGATCTCTTCCCAGGCAAGGTCCATACGGGCAATCAGGTTACCCTCATTGCGCTGCATATGGTACATATCGAACAGGATTTTGCAGGAAGGACTATTCACGGCTTTGCAGATCGCGAAAGTCTGATCAGAATGCCGCAGGAACAGGTCGGGTGTATCGCTTAAAGGTTCCATCACCATCACGATGCCATGAGGTTCCAAGATTTCCGCTCCGCGTCGCATGGCATTGATCACATAGGCGGTCTGGTAACCTTCGGGCAGCTTCCTTTCGTAGTTACCAGGCACAACCGTCATCCAGGTGGCCCGGCATCTCTTGGCAACTTCCACCGCCGTATGGCAATACTGGATGAATTTATCCAGCCACTCTTTGTTGCCGCTGGTGAGGGATGTGGACACGGGCCAGTTATCAAACTGGTTCACAAATACGCCCATCCGCATACCGAGCTTTTCTAACAAATCCCCTATTTGCTGCTGCTGTTCGGGGCTGCGGCTCATCATCCCGTTGTCTTCAATGGCCCGGAAGCCCATTTCGTAAGCAAATTGTATTTGGTCGAGGAAATTCGGGCCCGCATTGTTTTTAAACATCCCATCATGGATGGCATAAGGCAGGTGAAAGGGTTTGTCGTCCGTCAGGCTGACTTTTTCTGTTTGTCCCGAAGCCAGTGCCGTGCCGCTGACCATGGCGCCGCCTGCCAGCAGGGATTGTTGCATAAATGCTCTTCTTTGCATGGGGATGAGTTTAGTGCTTAAATTTACTCATTAACATGCATATCTCTACAAGATTCCTCAGATACGGTTGCATTGCAGCGGCTACTTTATGTTTGTCGGTTGCCCTAACTGCACAAACCAGGAAATTCCGGTTCACGGAAACAAAAATGGGTTCCCCGTTTCAACTCGTTTTTATCTGCGATAGCCAGACACGTGCTGACAGTATTGCACAGGCAGCCTACCAGCTAACCGATAAGCTGAATGCTGTTTTCAGTGATTATGACAGTACCAGCGAAATCGGCCGCATCAACAGGCAACAGGATACCGGGTGGATAGCTGTTTCGCCATTGCTATATGATATCCTATATCAAAGCCATACCGCTTACCGGCAATCAGCCGGTGCTTTTGATGTAACGATTGGCGCCTTGAGTGGAATATGGAGAAAAGCCAGGAAGGAAAGGGCATTTGCAGACCCGGAACAGGTTAAGGAAGCCCTGCAGCATACCGGAGGTGCAAAAATGATACTCGACACTGTTCAGGAGCGGATCAGGTTCACCAACCCTGGTGTAAAAATTGACCTGGGGGGCATTGCAAAGGGCTATACGGCGGGAAAAGTGCTCCGGTTACTGCAGGATGCCGGTATTCGTGCAGCCCTGGTGGATGCAGGTGGCGATATGGCCATCAGTGATGCGCCACCGGGCGCGCGGGGCTGGCGCATAGGGGTGAATATTCCGCAAACAACCGACAGCCTGCTGCCAAAACATTTGTTGTTGCATAATATTTCCGTAGCTACTTCAGGTGATGCGTATCAATACATCGCGCATGATGGTAAAATATATTCCCATATCATCGATCCGCATACCGGGTATGGCGTTCAATACCGGAGAAATGTAACGGTGATAGCACAGGATCCCACTCTGGCCGACTGGCTGGCTACCGCCTGCAGTATCCTGCCATTACGCAAAGCCAAAAAACTGGTCTTAGGGTACCATGCCGAACTGCTGATCACGGAAATGCATGATGACAGGGTACATTACTTTATGACGAAGGGATTCGGGGCTTACTGGGAAAGATAGTGAAGTACGAAGTACAAAGGACAAAATACGAAGGACAAAGTTCAGGGGAGTGGATCCCCGATTCTGAGAAATTCCGCCACCTACCTTAAGGTTCAGACTGAAACAATTCTTTTTGTCCTCCATGTCAAACTGATGATTCCTGGATGCAGGGCCACTTTACAATGACGGCTGACGTCC
>CAZAOR010000288.1:0-4330 GCA_964486805.1 uncultured Sediminibacterium sp.
CATGATGGAGGGGATGGTTTCTTCCCGCACCTGAACTGTGTCGGCATATGACAAATCCACACTTTCTGAGAACTTTTTGTGCTTTTTGAGGAAGTTGATACAGGTATGAACGATAATCCTGCGAATCCATCCTTCAAAAGCACCTTTATTCTGAAACGTATGTATTTGGGTAAACACCTTGATAAAGCCTTCCTGCAACATGTCTTCCGCATCTTCGCGGCTTTGACCGAAACGGTAACACACACTGAGCATCTTCGGGCTGTAGCGATTATAAAGTTCTCGCTGTGCCGCAGGGTCATTGTGTAAACAGCCTGAAATGATGGCTTGTTCCGTCATGAAGGGGTTTGTTTACCCTAAATATAGGACATTATTCAGTTTTGAGTGCTGCATTCAGTCGGGAAAAAATCAGTCAAAACCGATAAACACCGTGTTTTTCCCGCCAAACAGCTGTTTTTTCCTTTATTGGGCAGCAGGGACAGTGTTTAAGGTATCATTAACATATTCAGCGGACTGTATGAACCGACGTAATTTTTTACAATCCAATATCCCTTTTTTGACTCCCCGGGATAACAGGGATTTATTGCCACCGCCTAATGGGGGTTTGGCGCCATACACTGGGGCCTGGACCGAAACCGAAGTGATCCATTTACTGAAAAGGACGGTTTTCGGTGCTACCCGGCAGGACATCGATTATTTCAAAGCGATCGGATTTGACCAGGCCATCTACGAAATTCTCCATCCCACTGCCCCCCTGCCTGATCCGCCCGTAAAAGAATATGATACGCCACAAAATGCAGCTGAGCCGGATTCCCATATCAATCCCGGCGATAGTTGGATCCTGGACCCCAGTACCGACCCCACCGTCAATAACCTGCGTATCGCATCTTTCAAAAAATGGTGGATGGGTGTGATGATCAACCAGGACCGCAGTATCCGGGAAAAGATGACCCTCTTCTGGCATAACCATTTTGCCACTGAGACCAATGTAATCGGCAATGCCCAGTTTGTGTACAAACACCACCATTTATTGCGTACTTATGCGCTGGGTAATTTCAGGCAACTGACGAAAGCAGTTACTATTGACTGCGGCATGCTGGTGTACCTGAATGGCGAACGAAATACCGCACAGGCACCGGATGAAAACTACGGACGCGAATTGCAGGAGCTTTTCTGCTGCGGTAAAGGACCCGGCTCGCAGTATACAGAATCAGATGTAAAAGCCGCAGCAAAGGTTTTAACAGGCTGGCGGAACGACCCGGCAAACCTGATTTCCTATTTTGATGTAAAAAGGCACGATACCTCCAATAAACAGTTTTCTGCTTTTTATGGGAATACGGTGATTACCGGACAAAACGGACCGGATGCCGGTGACAAGGAGATTGACCAGATGCTGGATATGATCTTTGCCACATCCGAGGTGGCTAAATTCTTTTGTCGTTGCCTGTACCGCTGGTTCGTATATTATGATATTGATGATACAGTGGAAGCCAATATTATTTCGCCACTGGCTGATATCCTGCGCAATAACCAGTATGATGTATTTCCGGTGCTGGATACGCTGTTTCGCAGTCAACATTTTTTTGATATTCTCGCATGGGGTTGTCAGATCAAGAGCCCGGTTGACCTGGTCGTTTCACTCTGTCGGGAATATGGGCTAAGCTTTGCGCCTCCATCGGATTATATAACCAATTATGGTTTCTGGCAGTATCTCGCCGGATGGACGGCTAACCTGCAACAAAATATTGGCGATCCGCCGGATGTTAGCGGCTGGAAGCCCTATTACCAGGCTCCGCAGTTTCATGAACTATGGATCAGTACCGATACGTATCCCAAGCGGAACCAGTTTACAGATAGCATGATACTGAATGGTTACAGCTATAACGGACAGCACCTCCGGATTGACGGTCCAGCTTTCGCCAAAACATTGTCTAACCCCGGTGATCCCAATCAACTGATCAATGATGTCCTGACCATTATTTTCCGCATCGACTTGTTGCCGGCTTCGAAAGCACAGATCAAATCGGATATTCTGCTTGGCGGACAATCGAATGACTATTACTGGACAGATGCGTGGAATACCTATATCAGTAATCCGGGTAATACGGCAAACACCAGTATTGTGCAAAATCGCCTGAAAGACCTCTTGAAATATTTGATGGACCTGGCTGAATACCAGTTAGCTTAAAACCAAGCCAATGAAGCGAAGAGATTTTTTACGCAAAAGCTTTCCTGCCGGCGTGTTATTGCCTTCCTTGGTATCCGGTTTCTCCTTCCGGGCACTATCTGCCGAATCACCCCTGGTGCGCCCCCTCCTGCAACCAATGATGGAAACAGACCATGTTTTCGTGATCATACAACTCAATGGCGGTAATGACGGATTGAACATGGTGGTGCCTATTGAGAATTTCGACAGTTATGCCAATGCCCGTTCGAATATTTATATTCCTGAAAAAAAATTACTGACCCTGAATGGTAAGGCAGGCCTGCATCCGGCTATGACAGGACTGAAAGCATTGTATGACCAGGGGCAATTGCGTGTTGTACAGTCGGTGGGATATCCGCAACCTAATTTCTCTCATTTCCGTGCAACGGATATCTGGATGAGTGCCAGCGACAGTGACCAGGTGGTGAATAGCGGCTGGGCCGGACGGTACCTCAATTATGCTTATCCTGATTTTCCGAATGGTTATCCCAATGCCAGTATGCCGGATCCATTGGCGATTCAGATCGGTTCCACGGCATCACTCACTTTGCAGGGGCCTGCCGTGAGTATGGGGATGAGCATCACCAATACCAGTAATTTCTACAACCTGATCAATGGGATACAGGACCCGGCGCCGGATACACCGGCCGGTAAGGAACTCACCTATATCCGGATGATCGCCCAGCAATCGCAGGCTTATGCCAGCGTGATCAAGGATGCAGCAGCCAATACGGTGCAGCAGGTGAGTTATCCCATCAAAAACGCCCTGGGCGACCAATTGAAGATTGTGGCCCGCCTGATCAAAGGTGGATTGCAGACCCGTATCTATATGGTGAATTACGGCGGTTTTGATACCCACTCGAACCAGGTGGATAGTACCGATACAACCATCGGTACCCATGCCTACCTCTTACAGCAGGTAAGTGATGCGATCAAAGCTTTTCAGGATGACCTGAAATTCCTGGGTGTGGACCAGCGGGTAGTGGGAATGACTTTTTCCGAATTCGGTCGCCGCATTAAAAGCAATGGCAGTACGGGAACAGACCATGGCGCCGCAGCACCACTGTTTATCTTCGGCAAACGGGTAGCCGGCGGTGTATTAGGGGATACGCCAGTAATCCCTTCCAATGTTTCGGTGAATGATAACCTGCCCTTCCAGTATGATTTCAGGAGCGTCTACGCCAGCATACTTTCCAAATGGCTCTGTGTAAAAGATGAGGACCTGCAATTGATATTGCTGAAGAATTTTCAACAACTGTCCTTGGTAGACGGGGGCGGCTGCCAAAAGGCTGTGAATCTATCCGGGGAAACCCTGATCAGTAATTATCCCAATCCATTTACAGCTTCTACGATTATCACGTTCTCTACCAATGGCGGGCATACCTTGGTGCAGGTAATCGATCCCCTGGGCCGGGTAGTGGCCGTACTTACGGACAAAGATTATACTGCTGGAACCTATACCCTCACCTTTGATAGCACCCGTTTTGGAACGGGTGTATACTATGCCCGTCTGCAGAATGAATCGGTACAGCAGGTACGGCCGATGCTGAAAGTACGTTGAGCGCAGCTGGACAGCGCTGGCGCCGGTCGTGCTGGTTTTCGCGAAAACAAAACAACTTAACAAATCAAAGGGCTATCTACTTCCCAGGCAGTTGGTTCATGTATTATGAAATTCCAGGAATATTCTCCCCGCAGGATCCTGGCCGAAATTTCCAAAGGGATCTACCAGCGGAAACCGGGTGCGTTCTGAGGTCCGGATTTTGCAAAGATTCCCGTAGATTGTGTAGCTGCCGACCGGATTTACCCTACCGGAACATCCCATTATGTGATAACAACTGGTTGCCCTATGAGATTCATCCCATGTATTTATCTCCTGGTTTTGATAACTGTCAAAGCACATACGCAGACCATCGGTTCGCCGCTGCCCAGTAACTGGTGTCAGCATCCATTACGGGCGGCATTCCAAAAATTGCCCGAAATAAAAGTCACGCAAAGCTGGTTCCGGGTTTTTCGGGCAGGAAAAGATGTCATCGCTATCACAGAGCCCTATAATTTTGAAGAAGTTATTTCCTACCTGATACTGGGTAAAGACAAGGCTTTATTGTTTGATACTGGTTTAGGGGTGGA
>CAZAOR010000289.1:0-2990 GCA_964486805.1 uncultured Sediminibacterium sp.
GGACCATATTGCCCGATTACGGGGTCGGTGTGATCTTTTTTGCCAATGCCACTTATGCACCAACATCTTTTATCAACGGGTTGGTGCTGGACAGCCTGGTACAACTGGCGCAACTGACGCCCAGGCAGCTACCTCCTTCGGCAATACTTACACAGCGGCGGGATGAACTGATACAACTGCTTCCTGATTTTTCAAAAGCGAAATCCAAAGCAATCTTCGCCGTTAATTTCTTTTCAGATTATTATATTGATGATTTGTCGGCATCCGTTAAAGACGCTATGCAGCAAGCCGGCCGGATCACAAGGGTGGATGCTATGGTGCCGGAGAACCAGCTACGTGGTTACTGTATCCTGCACGGGGAAAAAGCAAATTTGCGTATGCGGTTTACCTTGACACCCGAAAATCCCGCCATGATTCAGTCCTTTCAATTGACCGTTATACCGGGAAAAAAATGATTGGTTCCAGGCGGCATCTGCATGCAGCTTTGATCGAGAATGTTATAAAAATTCAGTTCCCTTTCGCTTCTCCGGGGTGATAAGTTTTTTCGGCGTGAGCTTCCACATCGGTTTTGTAAAAGAGTACGTCTTTAAAAATACCCATTGTGTACATCTCTGCCTGGTCGCCAAAATGCGGCGATGCAGGATCTCCGCTGTTACCGCCCGCCAATAAGGATTTCGCGGTTATTTTCTTCCCGAAGTCGATAGCCGCAATAAAACTGTTACCATTGTAACCGTATCGTAGTTTGGTTCCCGGCATGGGGCGACTTACAAAGGAAGGGATACATCCCCAGGTAGAAGCAGCAAATCCGCAAGGCAGGCTGGGCTGATCATCATCGTACTGCTCTTCGATTTTCCCGGTAAGCCGCTGGTAGCGATTAATCTTTCCCCAGGCTATTTCCCAGGTGCCGAATGCTGCCTGCAATTGGTTTACTGCGGCCAGCAGCGGATCAAGCAGTTGTTTGGGGGAAGCGTGTTCGGCGAAATACTTTGTTTTCTCAACCTGGTCGGCATGCGGACCCGCAGCATTACTGCGGATGATGGCAGGCCAGATCTTTTCGGCCCAATACACTGCCAGCGTAGTAGCAACAGAGTTGCGGGCTGAAGCATGATCCCAATGCACCAATAGGTTGATGGGGGATGCCAGCGATTGATAAGCCGGATCCTGCTTACCGGATTCATACGCTTTCAATAATGGCGGTAGCAATACATCAAAGGCGGCCAGATGGGTATCATAACCTGTTGCAATCAGTTTATCAAGTGTAAAACCCGAGCGGCTGCTGAGCAATTGAACGGCATTGATACCGCGGAAGTTTTCTCCGATGGGTGCCATATAGGCCGGGAAATCACTGGCTTTCGGACTGCTGCTGCCTGAAACAGTAAAGGGGGTGGAATTACAGTTCTGTATAAAACCAGTTGCGGGATTATGTACCTGGATCAGGTCTTTTAACGGGTGCAGACCCTGCCACTCTGTAGCAGAACTGCTGCCGTCAACCGGTTTAGACCAGTCGATAGAAGGGTCTCTTTTCGGCATGAAATTACCATGCCAGTAGGCAATATTGCCTTTATCATCGGCATACACTGTATTGTTGGAAGTATTGGCCAGTAAAGCCATGGTTTGAGTGAACTCGGCAAGGTTATTAGCCTTGGTCCGCTCCCAGCTTTGTATCAGTCCTTTGATATCCCTGTTATTGGCCCGGACGCTGATCCATTTATCACCTTTAGAACTCATGACCGGCCCGTGGTGGGTATAATAGGCCGTAAAGGTTTTGGATTGCAGTACTCCATTGTTCAGGTACCGGATGCGGATATCTTTTTTACGTATTGGCTTCCATTGCCCGTTGTATGCATATTCCCATTGTCCGTTTTTATTTCGGACCGTTTCCAGGTAAGCATCCGCCACATCGCTGTAACTGGAAGTATGCATCCAGCCGCAGTGTTCATTGAAGCCCTGGTAGATGAAAAACTGGCCCCAGGTGACTGCGCCGTAGGCATGCAGGCCTTCTTCACTCTGCATGGCTACTTCCGGGCGGAAATAAAAAGTAACATGCGGATTGATATAGAGCATGGCATGCCCATCTGCGGTTTTAACGGGTGCGATGGCAAATCCATTGGAGCCACCGGGCAGGGGATCAACGTATTTGAGTGGCTCATATACCATGGCGGTGCTGTTGGCTGGATCATAGAATTGCTGGATTTCCCGGACGGATATGCCTGCCACATCAATGGCACCGATACTGCCATCCGTCCATAACAAAGGAAACCAGGGTTCAAAACGCTGCAGCAAAGCCGGATGTACTGCCGGGTGGGTGTAGAGGTAATAATTGATTCCATCTGCGTAAGCCTGGAGCAGGGATTTCAGCCAAATTGGTGCAGTTTGGTAATCCCGGATGGCATCCGCCGTATCAATCACCAGTCGGATCAGCAGGTCATTATAAAGATGACTGGGGCCATGTATTTCAGACAGCCTGCCAAGTTTTTCCAGATAGTTCTCTTCCACCCGTTTAAAATCATCCTCACACTGGGCATACAGGATACCGAATACGGCATCCGCATCTTTTTTCCCATAGATGTGCGGGATGCCGAAATGATCGCGGATAATGGTAACAGCCGCCGCCTGTTTCTGCCAGCGGCTGATCTCTTGCGGCCGGAAGGATTGTGCCGGAAGTTTCAGAAAGAACAGGACACCCAAAAACAGCAACCAAGGCAACCTGGCAATATGAAAGTATCGGAGACGGAACATTGTTTTTTTGGAAAGTTAAAAATTAATCGCATAGCTATGATAAGGTTTTTTTACAACTGCAGTCTGGAAAAAGGTATGTATATTTGTAAAGTAAACTAACAAGTTATATTAACAATAATGCATACGGCAGTATTGGCATCTTCTTTGCGATCGGCAGTTTCCAGTCTGCACAAAGGGCTGCGGAAACACATGCCTTCGGCTGGTCAGTTTTCGATGACCGAAATGGAAACTATTGGTCACCTGAACAGGAG